>JBDSXE010000001.1:0-2554 GCA_039926325.1 Paracoccaceae bacterium
TGCGATGGGTCATCTGGTCTGGCCGATCTGTTTGTGCAGGGCAATTAGCCCTGCGAGGGTGCAGGCTGTGGCGTCAAGCGTATCGGATTTGACACCCTGCGCTGCAAGAGCGCGGGCGTAGTTTGCAGATAGAGCGGGTGCCCCGATGAATTTTACGTTCTGGCCAAGCCAATACGGTTTGGCCCCAGCCAGTTCTATACCGATAAGCAGGCCCGACAGCCTGGCGCGCGCCTGCGCCGGGGGCAGGCCGTGCAGCAAACCCTCGGCACGCAGGGCGAACAGTTTGGCGGCGATACGGTCGGGACGGCCAAACGCGTCGGATAGCCCCTCGTCAAAGGCGGTATCGTCCCAGCCATCGGCCATGCCGTGCCGCAGGACGGACTGGGTGGACAGAAGGGCGAAAAGCTCGCCGGTCATGAAGGTCTGGAAACTGACGACTTCTCCGGCAGAGATATGCGCCCATTTCGAATGGGTGCCGGGCAGACACAGCACACCATCGAAATCAGGATGCAGCGCCAACGCCCCGGCAATCTGGGTTTCCTCGCCGCGCATGACATCGGCGGGGCGGCTCTGACTAAGCCCGGGGGCGATCTTGACGGTAATGCGGGTGTCGCTGGTTGGAACCGTAAGGACGCCATTGGCGGCCAGGGGCGTGCAGGGCACGGCGCGATACGCGGCCTCGCGCCAGCCTTGTCGCGCACCCACCATCCCGCAGGCCAGCACAGGGGTTATGCGGGCTGAAAGCCAGGGCGCAATCAGGCGCAGCAGGGCAGGTTCGAACTGGTCCGGCGTCAGTTTGCCCATACCTTCGTCGGAGGTGGCCATAGCATCCGGGCCGTTCGGACCCATCGCCCAAGCCCGCAGATTTGAGGTGCCCCAATCGACGGCGATCCATTCTGGTTGCATCTTCCCTCCCATTTTCGGCGCAGAGTGCCGCTTTCCGAAGCGAGTTGCAATTGCCGCGCGCGACAGGCAATCTGGCGCTAACAGCCTGTTCATACTGGACCTAACCCAAGTTTGCCCGATGGCTGATGATGGGTTGAAACCGTATGGTCGGGCGGCGCGCCAGATGCCGCGATTCGGGCCCCTTTGGAGATCAGAAATGGACAATAAAATCAACGACATGAGCGCCGTGATCGAGGCTGATCGCGCCCATATCTGGCACCACCTGATCCAGCATAAGCAGTTCGAGACGATTGACCCCAGGGTAATGGTCGAGGGCAAGGGGATCAAGGTCTGGGACGCCAGAGGCAAAGAGCATCTTGATGCGGTGTCGGGTGGGGTCTGGACGGTCAATGTCGGCTACGGACGTGAATCGATTGCCAATGCGGTGCGTGATCAGTTGATCAAGCTGAACTATTTCGCGGGTTCGGCAGGCTCGATCCCCGGGGCGAATTTCGCCAAGCGGTTGATCGAAAAGATGCCGGGGTTGACGCGGGTCTACTATTCGAACTCTGGGTCAGAGGCGAACGAGAAGGTCTACAAGATGGTGCGCCAAATCGCGCACCGGCACCACGGCGGCAAGAAATACAAGATCCTGTACCGCGACCGCGATTACCACGGCACGACCATCACTGCCCTGTCCAGCGCGGGTCAACCGCAGCGGGCGATGCAGTACGGGCCGTTCACGCCGGGCTTTGTCGAGGTGCCGCATTGCCTGGAATACCGCAAGCAGTGGGATGTCGAAGATTACGGGCGTCGCGCTGCGGATGCGATTGAAGAGGTGATCCTGCGCGAAGGTGCCGACACGATTGGCGCGCTGGTGCTGGAGCCTGTGACAGCGGGTGGCGGCGTGATCGTGCCACCGGCAGGCTATTGGGAACGGGTGCAGGAGATTTGCACCAAGTACAACATTCTGCTGCACATTGACGAGGTTGTCTGCGGCGTCGGCCGCACCGGCACTTGGTTCGGCTATCAGAATTATGGCGTGAAGCCCGATTTCGTGACGATGGCGAAAGGCGTGGCATCCGGCTATGCGGCGATTTCCTGCACCGTAACAACTGAAGCGGTGTTCGACATGTTCAAAGACGATCCAAGCGATCCGATGAGCTATTTCCGCGACATCTCTACCTTCGGTGGTTGCACCTCGGGCCCCGCAGCGGCGTTGGAAAACATGAAGATCATCGAAGAGGAAGGTCTGCTGGACAACACGCTGAAGATGGGGGCGCGAATGATGGACAACCTGCGTGCCTTGAAAGACAAGCACCGGGTGGTCGGCGATGTGCGCGGCGCAGGGCTGTTCTGCGGCGCCGAACTGGTGGCGGATCGCGCCACGAAAGAGCCTGCGGACGAGAAAAAGGTCGCCGCCGTCGTCGCCGATTGCATGGCGCAAGGCGTGATCATCGGCATGACCAACCGGTCTCTGAACGGGTTCAACAACACGCTGTGCTTTTCGCCCGCGCTGATTGCGACACCTGACAACATCGACCACATCACAGACGCGGTGGACCGGGCGCTGGTCAAGGTGTTCAACTGACGGAATATTCCATGAACGCCGGGGGTTTCACACCCCCGGACCCCCGTGGGATATTTGTGAAAAGATGAAACGGAATTT
>JBDSXE010000002.1:0-2622 GCA_039926325.1 Paracoccaceae bacterium
CAAGATGACAACCCAGATCGAAGCGTTTCGCGAAATCCACGTCGGCGCGCTTGTCGCGTCGCCAGTCGATGCGGCGTCTCTGTCGCCCCATCTGCAAGAGGTGATTTGGTCCGGTGCCTATGTCGGAACAATCGTGCCACCCCCGGCAACCTCGATCCTGAATGCCCCGCAATACCTGACTGGCAAGACGTTGGGGGATGCTGCCGCCGACTACATCAACACGCGACTGGACGGGAAAGCCAACGTTGTCCTGCTGACCCACGACAGCCTTGAATCCCTGGCACCGCGCTTCACGGCCATGCGCGATTCACTACGGAATTTGCCCGGTGTGACCATCGTCGCCGACATCTCGCCACTAACGGTGAACAATCAGGGCGGCTACAATACGATGAAGACCATCCTGCTGGCCGAGCCGCAGATAGACGTCGTGCTTGGTTCCGATACCGTGGTTCTGGGTGCGCTCGCCGCGATGCGAGACGCTGGTCTGGCCCGGCCCGACCAATTTTTTGGCGGGATTGACGGTGAAACAGATGCTGTGACCGAACTGCAAAAACCCGACAGCCCGTACAAGACCAGCATCAGCCTCGCCGCGCCGATTTTCGGCTACGCAATGGGTCAGCACGCCGCCGACTGGCTGGAGGGCAAGAGCATCCCGCAAGCCATCGACATTCTGCCGATCGCACTGACCGCCCAGACCCTGCCGCAATACAAAGCCGATATAGCCGATCCCGGCGCGGTCTATGCCGATGCAGCAAAGCGCGACAGATACCTCAAGTTCTATGGCAACATCTGCTTTGACAGCAGGGAAAACTACGTGAATTTCCAGTGGTCGTCAGAGCAGCGGTAGGTGCAGCCGCGCCTTGATGGGCAGGTGATCCGAGGCGCGTCGCGCAAGTGGGGTGTCATGCACGGAGGCGTCACTCAGGTGCGCGGGGGTGCTGACCATCATGCGGTCAAGCGGTACCAACGGATAGCGGGCCGGAAAGCTGGGCAGCGCGACCGAGTTCTGAAAATACCCCGTCAGGTGTCGCATCGCAGCACTGCCACCAACGCGCCATTCGTTTAGATCACCCATCATCAGGGTCGGGCGCGCATCCATACCAGCCAAAAGCTGCACCAGATGCCGTGCCTGCGCTGCCCGCGATCCCGGAAGCAAGCCAAGGTGCGCGGCGATCACACGCAGCGGCTGGCCAGCATGGTTCAGATCGGCGATCAGCGCGCCGCGTGCCTCCAGCCCCGGCAGATTGATGCGGTGAATTGCTACTATCTCTGTCTCGCGCAGCAGCAGCACGTTGCCATGCCAGCCGTGGGCAGGACCGACCCCCGGCACTGCGGCAAGGCCATGCTCGCGCGCCAGTGCCTCCATATCAAGCAGACCGGTTCGTGTGCCAAACCGCGTGTCGGCCTCTTGCAAGGCCATGATGTCGGGCGCTATTTCACCGATGACCGCAGCTGTGCGGTTCAAATCGCGCCGTCGATCTGTGCCGACGCCTTTGTGGATGTTCCAGGATGCGATAGACTGCCCGGTCACAGGATCGGTCCAATGATTGCCACTGCGTTTTGCCACAACTGCCTGTGCCAGCTCCACGAGGCAACGGCCTCGGCAGTAATCTGGGTGCTGTCGGCCAAATAGGACAACTGGCGATCCCGCATCGCAGCCGTGACCACAGGATCGCACAGCAGGATATTGTTCTCGAAGTTGAGGGCAAAGCTGCGGCAATCCATGTTGGCCGACCCGATCAGCGTCATTTCGCCATCAATTGTCATGGATTTAGTGTGCAACAGGCCCGAGCGATATTCAAAGATGTGTACTCCGGCGGCGATCAGGTCGGCGTAGTAGCTGCGGCTGGCTGCGGCGACAGCGAAATCGTCGTTCCGTGCGGGCAGGATCAGC
This sequence comes from Paracoccaceae bacterium, assembly GCA_039926325.1. Taxonomy (GTDB): domain Bacteria; phylum Pseudomonadota; class Alphaproteobacteria; order Rhodobacterales; family Rhodobacteraceae; genus Stagnihabitans. Next base: position 1,895 of record JBDSXE010000002.1, read on the forward strand.
GTGACATGCACCCCCCGACTGGCCGCCCCCCGAAGTGCGGACTGCAGTGAATCGACTGGAACATAGTACGGCGTCGTTACGACCAACTCGTGCCGCGCCGTGTACATCACACTGACAAACATCTCGGGCGCCGCAGATGTCCGGTCCGTCGGCCCTTGGGCAATGACTTGGGCCGGAAAACCGAGGTCAGGTTGCGGCAGCGGTGTCCCGAACAGAGAGCTCAGATCGTCGTGCGGTGCCTCTGCCATCCAGTCGGTCGCAAATACCAGCTGGTTCTGCCGCGCCACAGGCCCGGTAAAGCGCATCATGGCATCAACCCACGGCGCATAGCTGGCTTTGGGCAGGAACGCTGCATCGGCGCAGTTCTGGCTGCCGCAATAGGTGATCTGATTGTCGATCACCACGATCTTGCGGTGGTTCCGCAGGTCAACGCGCCCGATCACCGCCCGTAGCACCACGTTTCCGACAGACAAAGCCCGCGCCAGCCTGACCCCGGCATCCCGCATCTGCGCCCAAAGCGGATGCTTGATCATTGCGCGAGCGCCGATATCGTCGGCCATCGCTCGACACACGACCCCGCGCTGTGCGGCCCGGATCAGCGCCTGAGCCATGCGAGTGCCGTTTCCGTCAGGCAACCAGATGTAGAACAGCACATGCACATGGTCCTCCGCCGCATCAATGTCGGCCACCATCGACGCAATCGTATCCTCGGTATCCACCATCAACCG
>JBDSXE010000003.1:0-3660 GCA_039926325.1 Paracoccaceae bacterium
TGTTGGCCGCGTCGATCGTCGGGATCGTGCTGACGACCTAAATCAGGCGGCGAAACGTCGGCACCGGGCCGGAGTTGTCAAAGAAAGGCACACCGGGCTGCGAGTGGCCGTCAAGGATTGCGGCAACCTCTGCCAGCACAACTTCGGTGATGAATGGCAGGTCGAGGTGGCGAGCTGCCGCAAGGCCAATCCAGTGCAGATGCGAAAGCTCATCCTCGGCGGCAGAGAAATCGTCAGCGTCGCCAAGCACATGAGAGGCGTCGGCCATAAAGAACCGCGCGTCGAACCGGCGTGGCGAACCTGCGGGCGTGATGGCGCGGAACAGGAACAGCAAGGGAGCGGCGGGGGCGAGGGCCAATCCCGTCTCTTCCAGCAGTTCGCGTAGGGCGCAGCCTGCAATGGATTCGGGCGCGGGGGCATCGGTCAGGCAATTCAGCGTCAACTGGTTTTGGCAGATAGGTGACAGGTGACCCTTAGCGTGATCGCCTGCGTCGACGGCACCACCGGGGAACACGTATTTCGACGGCATGAAGGCTGCAGCAGCGCCGCGTTGCCCCATCAATACTTGTGCCCCTGTCGCAGCCTGTCGCAACAGGATCACCGTGGCTGCAGACCGGATGCAAACGGCGTCAGTCATGAACCGGGTCAGGTATCGCCCCAAAGCCGTGCATCCGCTTGGCCCATTGTAGCGCCACCAGCACGCCTTTCAACCGGGGCAGCAGGAACAGCGCCAAGGCTACGGTCAGCACGGTAAAGATGCTGGCCATAACAAGCGGTTCGGGGCGGTAGGTGGTGAACACGAAATAGATCAGCGGCGCCAGAATGTGCCCGACGATCAGGATGGTCAGATAGGCCGGGCCGTCATCGGCACGGTGATGGTGAAACGCCTCGCCACACACGGGGCAATGATCGCGCACTTTCAGGTAGGCCCGCATCATGGGTCCGGCACCACACTTGGGACAGCGGCATGACCAGCCGCGCCGCAGCGCGGGCCAAAGGGGACGTTCAGCCTCGTCCGCCATCATCGTGCCGTCAGCCAATGCAAATTGCTCGTTCATCATGTTTTCCTCACTTTGGCACATGTAATCGGTTTGCACACGAAAGTTTAGGGGCAGCGGCACCCCGCGCGGCTTTGTCGCAAGACCCGCGACGGAAACCGCGGGCTGTGGCGTTTCACTTGCATCAAGACCGGGCAGCCTGTCCGAAGTTGATCAGGAGAACGAGTATGAAGTTGACACAAAAAAACGTCGGCCTGAGCATTGCCGCAGTGGCGGTAGTGCTGATGGGTTCCGCTGCCATTGCCGATAATATGGGTAACGGCAAACCGATGGGCGGGCCGATGATGGAGCCGCCGGCATTTAACTTTGAGGCGATTGACGCCAATAAGGACGGCAAGATTTCGCAAGACGAAGTTACCGCTTGGCGTCTGGCACAGACTGCCGGGGTTGACGTCAATGGCGACGGCAAGTTGTCGGTTGATGAACTGGCCGCGATGCGACTGAAGCAAATGACCGAGGCAGCAAAGGTTCAGGCGCAGAACATGGTGGATCGTCTGGACACTGACGGCGACCATTTGCTGTCCGCGGCCGAGCTTGTGGCTGCGCCGATGGCCCCACATCTGTTCGACCGGGTTGACGCCAACAAGGACGGCTTCATCGACAAGGCTGAAGCGGACGCTGCAATGCAGAAGATGCGCGAACACGCGGGACGCGACCATCGTGGCAAGCGCCCGCCAATGCAGGGTGATGCGCCCCCGCCTCCGGCCCCTGATGGCACTAGCGGCAACTGATACGCTGCTGATGTCACTGCGCGCCGGGGTAACGGTCCCTCTCCGGCGCGCGGTATAACTCGTGTTGCGAGCCCGCGATGTGTTGGGTAAGCCCATTCTCAGGATGGAAATGCCCAGAGACACCCTTGCGATCGTGTCGGATGAGACGCTGCTGGTTCTCTATGCCAATGGAGATACCGACGCGGCGCGTCTGCTGACCGGACGGCTGGTGCCGCGGGTTCTGGGCTATGCAACGCGGCTGTTGGCCGACCGGGCGATGGCCGAAGATGTGACGCAAGAGGCGATGCTGCGGCTGTGGCGGGTGGCACCGGACTGGCGGCAGGGCGAGGCGCAGGTTTCGACATGGCTGTACCGGGTGGTGACCAACCTGGTGACGGACCAACGCCGCGCCCGTGCCCGCCGCCCCGCCGTGACGCTGGATGACGCGCCAGAGGTGGCGGACGGATCAAAGGGTGTGGTGGCGGGGCTGATCGAGGCGGATCGGATGTTGGCATTGGAAAACGCATTGACTGAGTTGCCAGGCCGCCAGCGTCAGGCCGTGGTACTGCGCCATATCGAAGGGCTGACCAACCCAGAGATCGCGCAGATCATGGATATCGGCGTCGAGGCCGTGGAAAGCCTGACGGCACGGGGCAAACGCGCGCTGACCGCCATATTGTCTGGGCGGCGCAGCGAATTGGGATATGACGATGAGAACGAAGGAGAGGCATGATGGACCACGAACCTGATCTGGACACCATGTTTGCAATGGCGTCGCGGCAGCGCGTGGACCCGTCGGATGGGTTGACCGCCCGCATCCTGGCCGATGCTGCGGCGATGCAACCCGGTCGGAGCGTTGTTGCGGCAACCCCGCGTCAGGGTTGGCTTGCGACATTGGCCGAGTGGCTTGGTGGCACTGGCGCGCTGGCGGGTATGTCTGCGGCGGCGTTGACGGGACTATACCTTGGCGTCGTCCAACCGGCCCCGGTGCAGGCCCTGACGGCGCTGTTGTCCACAGATACCACGATCGACAGCCTGGATTTGCTGCCATCCAGCGATACGCTGCTGGCGCAGGAGTGAATGATGACTGATGTAACCCTTGCCCCCGTGCCGAAGTCCAACCGTGGCTTGCGGATAGCGCTGGCGGTTTCGCTGGCGCTGAACCTTGGTGTGGCCGGGATGGCAGGGGGTATGTACCTGCGTGGCGGCCCGCCTCCGCACGGTGATCAGGTGCGGGATATGGGCTTTGGCCCGTTTGACGGCGCCCTGCGCCCCGAAGATCGTGCGGCTTTGCGTAAAAGCATGGTGGGGCATGTCGGCGACCTGCGTGCCGCGCGGCGCGAGATGCAGGCGGACGCGACCGCGATTCTGGCGGCGTTGCGCGCCAGTCCGTTCGACGCGGCGGTGCTGACGACGGCGCTGGCGGCGCAGCAACAACATCTGGCGGCGCGGCTGACCCTTGGCAGCGGGGTGATCCGCGATTTCCTGGTGGGATTGCCGGAACAGGACCGTTTGGGTTTTGCGGACCGGCTGGAGGCAAGGATGCACCGTGGCCGCGGGCCTGACGGCACCGGCCCTGATGAGGCACCCGCAAACTGAAGCGTGTCAGGCGGCGTCGCGGATGATCGTCACCTGATTTCGCCCGCCGGATTTGGACTTCATCAGCGCCCGGTCAGCTTGCCCGACAATGTCGGTCACAAAGGTGGCCGACGCACTGCCACAAGGCACGGCACTGATCGCCATGCCGATGGAGATTGTCACAAGGATCGGCGTGCCATCGGCCAACAGAACCGGCTGCTGTTCCATTACGCGGCACAGCCGTTCGGCAACCTGTCCCGCCTCTTCCATTGCGGTGCCGGGCAGGGCGATCAAAAACTCTTCCCCCCCGATGC
>JBDSXE010000004.1:0-3717 GCA_039926325.1 Paracoccaceae bacterium
ATCACTATTATGAACCATTGTTCAATGATGCATTATTGTGGGTGAACCCGCCGGCACCCCGTAGTTTACCCGGGGTGGACTTGAACATTGACGCACAGATTAATTTCTTGAAAGAGCTTAACTTCTCCGGCGAGTTCAAAAAATACTATGAAGAAAACTCTAAAGCCGCGGCCAACCGGTTCGACATCGAAAACGGCAGCTTTGAATCCGGCGATGCCGAGTTTCTTTATTCCTTTGTGCGAAAGGTCAGACCGAAGAAGGTAATTGAGATTGGATGCGGAAGTTCCACCAAACTAATATCTTCTGCTATATCACATAACAAAATAATGGATTCAGTTATCGGAAGGCACATTTGCATTGAGCCTTACGAACAGAAATGGCTCGATGACTACCCGTCTATTGAGATCAAGCGGGAAAAAGTTGAAGAATGCAAAATTGACTGGGTCAATGAGCTAGAGGCGGGAGACCTTCTGTTCATCGATTCTTCACACATGATCCGCCCGCAGGGCGACGTCCTTTACGAATACCTCGAGTTAATACCTAGGCTTAGAAGTGGAGTATATGTTCACGTCCATGATATCTTCACTCCAAGAGATTATTCGAAGAAATGGATTTCGGAGGATGTGCGTTTTTGGAACGAACAGTATCTTTTAGAAGCATTGATATCGAACGGTGGGCGCTACGAAGTTATTGCCGCGCTCAACTATTTAAAGCATGAACGGTACGATGACTTGAAAGCGGTCTGCCCATATTTGACTGAGTCGCGTGAGCCTGGATCGTTCTACTTTAGGATTAAGTAGGCTTAGCCGCTATCAGAGGTGCTCTTGAAAGAGTAATCGGCTATCGCTTCACGCCGGGTCAGCAATACTGACTCCCCGGCCAAAATCCAGCCCGTTCAGGCGGAGGTGCCTTTGCGGCGGCGCAGGGCAGCAAGGCCACCCAACGTTCCCACCAGAAGTAACCCACCGGCTGGCAGCGGCACAGCAGCCGGCGCAACATAGGCGACGATCTTCGCGGTAGCGCGGCCTTTTTTGCCATCGGTGGAGTTCAGAACCCAACCGAACGCGGTATTCGCGGCGGCCGTGAAGGAAAACTCACCGTCCTGAATACTCCGACCTTTCTTTTCCTGAGAAAGAGCAAAATAGTCGTTACCCACAAAATATCCAAGCGGGTCAAACTTCGAGTTGCGCTTGTCCCGCGAGCTGAAGTTCCAAAAACCAGTTACGGTCAGGGCTTCGTCGCCCGCAACCCCACCCCAGATTGAATTTTTGTTGGCTTTCCTATTGTTGTTGCTGGTCATCAAAACTGCAATATCGAACGCCCCGAGGTTCAGGTTTTGGCCTGCGCCGTTGCCACCGGGATGTGTGAAGGTCACGGTTGTGGCGGCGGATATACCGCCAGAAAATGCGAAGGACAGTGCCGCGACTGCGGCGAAGGCGGTTGCTCGTATCAATGCCACAATCATTTCAAAAACCCGTTCGGTTACACTACTGAAGCACCACTGGCATGGGCCTTATATTCCGCACAATTGGTACCATGTGCCGACGTTGGGGACAAACAGCCTGCGCCATTCTAACGCCACAATGCGGACGAAGTTGCACCATTTTGGGCGGTCTGTGGCTTGGATGCCGCAATCCGAAGTCGGTATGATTTTGGGTGGCGCCCCGAAATACAACCAATGGTTGAAAGTTGCCGCGTTTCCGGCACCTTCCCAGTGATTGGCGGCGAAGGAAACACAACCGCGAAGTGGCAAATACCGCCACAAGAATCAGCTTTTGCGCGACCAAATTGCCCTTCTCGACGAGTAGTACAGTGTTTGTAAAATGCCCCGCAAATAATTGAAAACGCGCCACGAAACCGCCCGCTTGACCACCTACGTTGTACCTGACAGCCACAGGAAAGTTGCCCATCTTGGCCCCGACATTCTCTAGTTTGGAAAACACCCCCGATCCTTATCGGCGCGTCTGGCGCAGCCTGCGGCCCGGCTTGGCGGCTACTGGTGCGATCAGTGCCGTGATCTCGGTGCTGATGCTGACCGGGTCGATCTACATGCTGCAGGTCTATGACCGGGTGCTGGCTTCTGGGTCGGTACCGACACTGGTCGGCTTGTTCGTCATCGTGACCGTGCTTTACGGCTTCCTTGGCTTTTTCGACTTTCTGCGGACACGCATGTTGTCACGTCTGGCACTGCGGCTGGATCATGTTTTGGGGGCACAAGCGTTTCATCGTTGGCTTGGCAGCGCGCAGCCTGCGGCACAGCCTTTGCGCGAACTGGATGCTGTTCGCGGCTTTCTGTCCGGTCCGGCGATGTCGGGTCTGTTCGATTTACCTTGGGTGCCGCTGTATCTGGCGGTGCTGTTCATGGTGCACCCGTGGCTTGGCTGGCTGACAATTGGCGGCGCGGGCATCGTGGCAGTACTGGCATGGGCAGGCCACCGCATGACGCAAAGTCAGATCGCCCGCAGCCTGACCGATGATGCTATCGCCCGCGATTTTGCCGACCGCAGTCAGCGCAATGCAGAGATGATCCGCGCCATGGGCATGGTCGGGTCTGTCGGCGCCCGCTGGCGGCAACTGCAAGCGGCAGGTCTGGCAGCGGGTCAACAGGCCGGCAACCCGGCAGAGGTTATCGGGGCCGCCAGCCGTGCCTTCCGTATGTTGATGCAGTCGGCGATCCTGACGCTTGGCGCTTACCTTGTCATTCAGGGCCAAATGTCGGGCGGGATGATCATCGCCTCGTCGATCCTGACCGGACGGGCGCTGGCCCCGGTCGATCAGGTGATCGGCCAATGGCGCGGCATCGGCAAGGCGCTGGAATCGCACCGGCGTCTGGCTGCGTTCTTTGCCGCAGATGACGGACTGGCCCCGGTCGTGGCCCTGCCCGCCCCCACCGGGCAAATCAGCGTCAGCAATCTTGTGAAACTGGCCCCGCAAAAGGGCCGCAAGACGGATGCAGCACAACTGACAGATCGTCCGCGCCTGTTGGACGGCATCAGTTTCGATCTGGCCCCCGGCGATGCGATGGGGGTGATCGGTGCTTCGGCCAGCGGCAAATCTACTCTGGCGCGGCTGTTGGCCGGATCGTGGGCCCTCGATGGTGGCGAGATCCGGCTGGATGGTGCGACCCGTGACCAATGGGATCCAGCGGAGTTGGGTCGGCATATCGGCTATCTGCCGCAGCAGGTTGATCTGCTACCCGGCACCCTGCGTGACAATATCGCGCGTTTCGACCCTGAAATCACTGACGCACAGGTGATGGCAGCTGCCATTGCCGCTGGTGTCCACGACATGATCCTGCATTTGCCGGATGGCTATGCCGCCCGCGTTGGTGGCTTGGGCGAAAGCACGCCCTTGTCTGGCGGTCAGGTCCAGCGGGTCGGCCTTGCCCGTGCGCTGTGCGGTCAGCCCGCGCTGGTGATTCTGGACGAACCCAATTCCAACCTTGATGCCGCTGGCGAGGCTTCGCTAGCCCGTGCAATCACCGGCCTGCGCGAGGCAGGGTCGACCGTGATCGTGATGGCGCATCGGCCCAATGTATTGTTGGCCACCAACAAGCTGCTGATCCTGTCTGAGGGCCGCATGGTCAAGTTCGGTGACCGCGATGCATTGGCGGCAGGGCCCAACCTGCATGTGGTATCGTCGCAGCCTGCGCCGCAAGCAGCGCCGCAACCCATCGCCGCACAGCCGGAAGTGGCGGCATTGGCCGCCAATGCCTCT
>JBDSXE010000005.1:0-7108 GCA_039926325.1 Paracoccaceae bacterium
GCCGATTGGCTGGTGCCGTTGCCCGATGGAATCAGGACGCGGCAAGCGATGGCAATAGGGACCGCAGGGCTGACAGCCATGCTGGCCGTGATCGCGCTGGAGGATCACGGGATGACGCCTGCGGGTGGCGAGGTGCTGGTGACGGGTGCGGCGGGCGGGGTGGGATCGGTGGCGGTCGCCATTCTGAAGGAGCTTGGCTATGCCGTGGCTGCAGTGACAGGTAGACCCGAGACAGAAGGTTATTTGCGCGGTTTGGGTGCATCACGGATCATTCCAAGGGCGGAATTGGCGGAAACAGTAAAGAAACCGCTGGAGCCAGAGGCGTGGGGCGGCTGCATAGATGCGGTCGGCGGCGCGATGCTGTCGCGGATTTTGGGCCAGATGAAATATGGCGCATCGGTTGCCTCGGTTGGATTGGCGGGTGGAACGGCCCTGACCGCGTCGGTCATTCCGCTCCTGCTGCGCGCGGTGAACCTGCTGGGCATCGATTCGGTTCTGATGCCGTTCGAGCGTCGCCAGCGGGCATGGGCGCGGCTGGCACAGGATTTACCGATGGACAAGCTGGAGGCGATGATCCGTCCCGCGACCCTCGAAGAGGTGCCTGCATTGGGAGCGGCGATCTTGCGCGGCGAAGTGCAGGGACGGGTTGTGGTGGATGTCCGGGCCTGACCCGGTCATCACTTGACCACCGAATGCAAACCGTTAGCGTGCGACAACTGTTGGGGGCAAAGTGGCGCGGTTCGACTATATCATCGTCGGTGGCGGATCGTCAGGCTGCGTGATGGCCGCGCGGTTAACCGAAGATCCTGCCGTGCGCGTGCTGCTGCTAGAGGCTGGCGGTCGTGACGACAGCTATCTTTACCATTGGCCCGCTGGTTTCGCTCGGATGACAAAGGGGATCGGTTCATGGGGCTGGTCCACGGTGCCGCAACGCCACATGAAGGGTCGCACGCTGTGGTATACGCAGGCCAAGGTGATTGGCGGTGGCTCGACCATCAACGCGCAGATCTACACGCGCGGCAATAGGCAAGATTACGACGGCTGGGATCTAGCGGGCTGGACCTATCGTGACATCCTGCCGTATTTCAAACGGGCAGAGGGAAACGAGCGGTTTAGTGACGATTTCCACGGATCTGACGGACCATTGGGCGTGTCGATGCCGCGCGCAACCCTGCCGATTTGCGATGCGTTCGTCCGCGCTGGGCAAGAGTACGGTATGCCGTACAACGCCGACTTCAACGGCGCGCGGCAGGCCGGGATCGGCTATTACCAGCTTACCCAGCGCGATGCCCGCAGGTCGTCTACCGCCGGCACCTATCTGCACGAGGCAGAGCCGCGGCCGAACCTGACTGTCCGAACCGGGGCTGCGGTGCGCCGGATCATCACCTCGATCGGTCGTGCCGTCGCGGTGGAGTTGATGAATGGCGAAGTGTTTGCGGCAGAGCGTGAGATCATCCTGGCCTCTGGCGCAATCGGCACCCCACGCATCCTGATGCTGTCTGGCATTGGCCCGGCCGATCATCTGCGAAAGGTTGGCGTCGGCGTGGTCCACGACTTGCCGGGCGTCGGGCAGAACTTGCAGGACCATGTTGACCTGTGCGTGTTGGCGGAATGCACCGGGCCACATTCATATGACGGCATCAAACGGCTGGATCGGACCATCATGGCCGGCCTGCAATACCTGATGTTCAAATCCGGTCCTGTTGCATCGGCTTTGTTTGAAACCGGCGGGTTCTGGTATGCCGACCCGATGGCGCGATCACCCGATATCCAGTTTCACTTTGGCCAAGGTTCGGGGATCGAGAAGGGGATTGCCACAATCAACGGATCGGGCGTCACGCTCAATTCGGCACTAATGCGGCCCAAATCGCGCGGAACGGTGCGGCTGGGTTCTGCATATGCCGAAGATGCGCCGTTGATTGACCCGAACTACTGGTCTGATCCTTATGATCTGGAAATGTCGTTGCAGGGGCTGGCGATGGCCCGTGACATCCTGCGCCAGCCCGCGCTTAAGCCATGGTTGCGCGCAGAGGTGCTGCCGGGGCCTGATGTCACCAGCCGTGAGGCGCTGTTCGACTATGCCTGCCGGATGGCCAAGACTGACCATCATCCGGTCGGCACTTGTCGGATGGGCAACGACGACCTTGCGGTCGTAACGCCTGATCTGAGGGTGCATGGGGTTGCCGGGCTTCGGGTTGCCGATGCGTCAGTTATGCCGACGGTGCCATCATCCAATACCAACGCGGCGGCCATCATGGTGGGCGAAAAAGCGTCGGACCTGATCCGCGGTTTGCCACCCCTGCCCGCCGCGACATTTGCCGACGAACGCAACGACAGGCGGCACGAGTTGGCGTGACCGAACTGGGGTAACAGGGGTCATATTCCCCGCTAATTTCATTTTGCCCTAGGGTCAACTGGCGTTATCGTGCGCGAATATTGGCTTGGAAAAAGGTAATTGTCAGATGGGCGCGAACTGGGGCAACCACGAACGGGATTACAAGGAACTCGAACCCGCCATCAAAAATTACGCGTCAAAGGCGTTAAAAACCGAGGTTGACGATTTCATCAAGCACTACAAGGTTTGCGAAGACCTGCAAGACAAGTTGCCAGCCGCATTGGTCAAAGCCCGAGCAGAAGGCACAGCTGGCAGCAGCCTGAGCGATTTCAAGAAAAACAAGGGTTTTTACGACGCCTATAAGGCGCTGGACAAGGCCGTGGACGTTCTGTGGAAATCACAGGTCAAATGCAAACAGATGACGAACGAGGCCAAACAGACCGTCAACGATTTGAAGACCCTGACGGAACATATGCAGACCGATCTGAAGCTGCATGAGAAAGAGTTGAAGGAGTCGCAAGACGATCTGAAGAAGACTCAGGACAAGGCGAAGTCCGGCAAGGGTACACTGAGTCCCTCTGTCATCAAGGCCGCCGACGCGCTTGAAAAAGACTTCAAGAAAAACGCACCGGCGCTGGAAAAGCTGGGCAAGACCATCGCTGGCGATATCAAAGACTTGGTCGAGGCCGGCAATGTCTACAAAAGCGGGGTTGATCAGAAAATGGACAACTACGCTGCCAAGTTCGAAAAGATGATCGACAAGACGCTGGACCTGGCCCCGCCTTCGGATGCCAAGGATGTGGTCGGGTTACCAACTGCCTTGCAGGAAAAAGTGCTGGTGGTTGCGGCCAAGAAAGCGGTCGCAGATGCCAAGCAGATCGAAAAGCACTGCAAGGCCGCGCTGGAAAAAGCGGAAAAGGACAAGGCGCTTGCCGCGCCAGAGTTGAAGGCTGCAAGCACCGGACTGGCCGCGTTGAAAAAGGTTCTGGCGGTGCAGGGTGGGGCGCGCAAGAAATACGCCCCGTTCATCAAGAAAGCGGAAAACTCCAAGGAAATCTACAAACAATTCAAGTTCATAGATGATGCTTTCGCGACGGCGGAGAAGACGCTTGTGACGACGATGAAGGCTATCGCGGCGATCAAATGAACTGATCATAGCGGGTCACGTCATGGCTTGAATTAACCACATGGTTACTTGTAGATTACCCTGACCTGCGCTTATTACCGCAGACACAGGGATGCAGGACAACGGATGGAACAGGGCTTTGACTATGTGGTCGTTGGCGGCGGTTCAGCGGGATGCGTGCTGGCGGCGCGGTTGACCGAAAATCCTGCGGTGCGGGTGTGCCTGATCGAAGCGGGCGGTAAGGATAACAATCCGCTGATCCATATGCCGGTCGGTTTCGCCAAGATGACGACAGGACCGCTGACCTGGGGGCTAACGACGGCACCGCAGCGCCACGTGAACAACCGGGAAATCCCCTACGCGCAGGCGCGGGTTCTGGGTGGTGGTTCGTCGATCAATGCGCTGGTTTTCACCCGTGGCCATCCGTCCGACTATGACCGTTGGCAGGCGGAGGGAGCGGCGGGTTGGGGCTTTGCCGACATTCAGAAGTATTTCCTGCGGTCCGAAGGCAACACGGTTCTGTCCGGTGGCTGGCATGGCACTGATGGGCCGCTTGGCGTGTCGAACCTGCCAGCGCAACCTGTCACGCTGGCTTTCGTGCAAAGCTGTCAGGAACTTGGCATCCCCTACAACCCTGATTTCAACGGTGAAGTTCAGGCCGGGGCCGGTGTTTACCAGACGACCACAAAGGGTGCGCGGCGTTGTTCGGCGGCGGTGGGCTATCTGCGACCAGCGTTGAAGCGGCCGAACCTGACGCTGATCACCGGGGCATTGGTACTGCGCGTGGTCGTGGAAAAAGGACGCGCAACAGGCGTCGAATATGCGCTGGGTGCGGCAGTGCAGACGGCCCGCGCAGACAGCGAGGTGATCGTCACGTCGGGGGCAGTGGGGTCGCCAAAACTGTTGATGCTGTCAGGGATCGGTCCCGCGGCGCATCTGAAAAGCCTGGGAATTGCCGTGCAGCACGATCTGCCCGGTGTTGGCGAAAACCTGACCGACCATTTCGGCATCGACATCGTGGCGGAACTGAAGGCGCACACCTCGCTGGACAAGTACAACAAGCCGCTTTGGGCGCTGTGGGCGGGCATCCAATACGCACTGTTCAAGGCCGGACCTGTGGCGTCGAATGTCGTGGAGGGCGGGGCGTTCTGGTATGCTGACAAATCGGCGCCTTGCCCGGATTTGCAGTTTCATTTCCTTGCAGGAGCTGGCGCGGAGGCTGGCGTGCCGTCGGTACCCAAGGGTTCGTCTGGCGTAACGCTCAATTCGTACACACTGCGGCCGAAAAGCCGGGGCACAGTCACGCTGCGTTCGTCTGATCCGCGCGCGTTGCCGATTGTGGACCCGAATTTCCTGGCCGAGCCGGACGACCTGCGTATCTCTGTCGAGGGCGTCAAGCTCAGCCGGGCAATGTTCAGCCAGCCGTCGTTGCTGAAATATATCCGCGAGACCCGATTTCCGAATGCCGCAGTTAAAAGCCAGTCGGATTACGAGGCTTATGCCCGCCAGTATGGTCGCACGTCGTATCATCCGGTGGGCACCTGCAAGATGGGCAGCGATGACATGGCCGTCGTTGATCCGCAACTGCGGGTGCGCGGTGTTGACGGTTTGCGGATCTGTGACAGCTCTATCATGCCAAGCCTGATCGGGTCGAACACCAATGCGCCGACCATCATGATTGGCGAAAAGGCGGCTGACCTGATCCGTGGGAATTCTTGAAAACAGGCTCTGACACGGCCAAATTGATATGGAAACGCAATGAGCGATGCACGGCTGGAACTGGTTCTCGAGGACGGCATTGCGTTTCTGACGATCCGCAGGCCGGACAAGTTGAACGCGCTGGACGCGGAAACCGTCGATGCGCTGATCCCGCTGTGTCGTCAGATCGAGCGTTCGACAGCGCACGTGGTCATCATCACAGGCGAGGGTCGCGCCTTTTCAGCGGGCGGCGATATTGCGGCGTGGAGCGGTTGGTCGCCGGAAGACTTCGGTCGTCATTGGGTGCGCGACGGTCACGCTGCCTTTGACGCGCTGGCACGTTTGTCACAGCCAGTGATCGCGGTTTTGAATGGCCATGCGCTGGGTGGCGGGCTGGAACTGGCCGCCTGCGCCGATTTGCGAATTGCCGAAGCACACATCAAGGTTGGCCAGCCCGAAACCGGGCTTGGCATTATTCCCGGCTGGTCGGGAACCCAACGCACCGTTCGGCGGTTTGGGTCACAACTGGTGCGGCGGATGGTGCTGTTTGGCGAAGTGTTCACGGCAGAGCAGGCGATGGATTTGGGGATTGTCGATCAGGTGGTGCCGACTGGCGATGGGATGGTCGCAGCACGGCAGGTTGCAGCGCGCGTGATGGAGCGTAGTGCGCGGGCCAATGAGCTGACCAAAATGCTGATCAACGCGGCTGAAGGCGAAGACGGCGAAAGGGTGCTGGAATCATTGGCCGGGGAGTTGGCGGCGGGAAGCGCCGATTTGGCAGAAGGTTTGGCCGCATTCCGGGAAAAACGGAAACCGCGCTTTTCAGGAAGGGGAAACTCATGATCCGCCATATCGTTGCGGTGCATTTTCGGGCGGAAGTCACGGATGCACAGAAGGCTGAGATTTATGATGCGCTAAGGGCGCTGTCGGACCACCTGCCGGGCATTCTGGAATTTCGCAGTTTCGCCAATATATCGCCTGAAGAGCCGGTCGTTCGGGGTTTCAAGGATCTGTTCTGGATCGATTTTCAAGGCCCGGATGCCCGCGACGCATATCTTGTCGATCCGGGTCACAAGGCCATTGGCGCAAAGCTGGTGGCGTTGGCAGAGGGTGAAATTGCTGGGGTTCAAGTCCTTGACGTGGTGGTTTGACGCGGCTTACGAAGCCCCAGAACGATAGGCCATCAGCCGATTAGTGCCTTTTTGTACAACTGCGCCGTGCTGATTTGCGACGGTAAATCCGATTGTCAGAACACCACGCGCGGGGTTGCTGGTCGGACGTTTGCCCTCCACAATCAACACGACATTAATGACATCGCCCGCGAAAACCGGCTTGCGAAAGGCCCAATCCCAACCCAGTGATGCCAGGGCCCGAAACTGCGACTCGCTTTGGTTTTTCAGCCCGTCCACCAGCGACAGCACCAGCAGCCCGTGTGCTACCTGATGCGAAAACCCATGCCGCTGCGCGCCTTGGTCGGACATGTGAATTTCGAACCGGTCCCCAGTCAGATCGGCAAAAGCAGCGATCATGGTCGCAGTGACCGTTGTCGAGCCGGTTGCAATACAGTCACCGATTGCGACTTGATCAAAGTCGTAAAGGCCGGGGGCAAGGATCATAGGGCCGCGCATGTCGAAGCAACGGCCCATTTCGCATCCAGCACCAGCAAATCCTCCAGGCGTCGCCCGATGACCGCTGCCAGTTGTGGCGCACCGATCACCCGCGCCGGGATCGTCACCGCCATCCGCAGCGCCGTTTCGGGTGCGATCCCGACCACGTTGATCAACCGCGCCACGCTTTCGGCCATCGTGACATGAGCACCGGCCAATGAGCCTTCGCTGTTGACCAGCCGGCCGTTTACCAGCCGGATTACGTCACCATACAGGCTGAAATGGGCAGATCCGCCGACGGTCGGCATGGCGTCGGAAACAAGGAATGTCGTGTCAAGCAGG
>JBDSXE010000006.1:0-2782 GCA_039926325.1 Paracoccaceae bacterium
AAAGGTCGAAATCCAGCGTTGACTGTCAGGAGAAGGCATCGTTCAGCCGCGCCGATCCAGCAGCATCAGTTGCAATGCGGTGCGGCGTGCGACATCCTCTAGCCCGATATGGCGCAGCACGGACAAGCCGTCCGTCACGCCACGCAAATCACCTGCGGTGCCGTGATCAATGCGGATCATCGCCTGCAAGATCACCTCACCAATGCGGTTCTGATCCAGCAGGGGCTTGAAGTCATCGGAAACCACGGGGGCCAGGAAGGCCGGGGCGATGGCGCGGGCCATGCTGTCAGGTGGGGCGGCGCTGGCAAGGTTGCCTTTGGCCAGTGCTGACAGGAACATGTCCTGGGCAGACGCAGCGGTGTGCAGCGCGGAGAGCGTCTCATAGTCAGGCGACAGAAGGCTGATGTGGAACGCAATCGCTGCCGCATCACCGGTCAACGGCATATGCGCCAGTTTATCTGCGTAGATCGTGGCCAGAGGCACCTCTAGTTCAGCAGAGGTCATCTCGGCCCAGGCGGCGGGTAGTGCAAGTTCGACGGCCTTGACGTCGCCAGAGGCAATGGCGCGATCGAGTTTCTGGAAGGTCGCCACCCGGTCCCAAACGCCCCCAGAGGCTGCCGGTTTTTGTTGGGTATACAAACCAAGCAACATGTTGGGAGCAATCGCGCTGGCACGCGACAAACGCTCTGCCGCCTCGATCTGAGCCTTCCAGCCGGCATTTTCCGACAGATCGGCATAGGAAAATGCAATCGGCAGGGTGGCGATCGGCAGGGGTTCGCCCACAGCCTCGAACAGGCGCAGCGTCAAGGGGGTAAGCGGGGACGGCGGGGTCAGGGTGCCGCCAGCCTCATCCAGATCGGGGTTCATGAAGCGGGCCAGCAAGTCCGCATCCTCTGGTGTGACGGTGCCAAGGGCGCGTGCGGTGTCCAGCGTCAGGCCCGCCGCGTCGAAATCGCCAGCACGCGCCAGGCAGAAGATGCGCGTCGGCAAAGCAGGTGAAAGACCCGGCGCATCATGCAGCAGCTTGCACGCCTTGTCTTCATCGCCAATCAGCAGCGAAGCGTCGAAATAACGGCGAAAGAGTTCAGGCGTCGTAGTGGGGCCAGCCGCGTCCAGCAGGGCGCGGGCCTGATCCAGCGCACCGATGGACAACAATTTGTCCAGCCGCGCCAACAACAGTGCACCGTTGCCGCCTGCATCGGCGGGCGGTTCGGATTCGGCCAAAAGCAGGGTGATCAGCAGTCCCTGCAAGGCGGGCAAATCCTGCGCCGCCTCGGCCGTCAGCAGCGCCTCGACATCCGCGGTGTGCGCCATCCCCCACAGATTGCGTGGCAGGCCGGTTACTTGAGGTGGCAGGATGCCAACAGCATCCGGCGATGCCTGATCCAGCGCAGAGGTCGTCACACCCTCTGGCGCGGCACCATCTTTGGTGACGGCGGGTTCGTTCAGGTTCTGGGCTGGCTGAGCTATTGGCGTGACCAGCGATTCCGACAGCCAGTCAATCGCGGAAAGTGGTGCATCGGCTTGGGCAAGTCCACCGGACCCGCCAATAAGCAGGGTCAACAGGGCAACACGGAATCTGTCAGTCGGCATGCAATGTCACCGGCAAGCGTACTTCTGCGGGCTGTGGCACAAGATTACCCGGATAATAGGCATACCCTACCAAAGCCAAAAATCCCAGTACGACCAGCACAAAAAGCGCCTTGATCAGTCGTCCCATGCCCGCATGCCCTTTTTGAAGAGAGCCGGTTGATCCGGCCTTGCTTTGAGATTGTGCCCTATCGTACCCCGCAACGAATATATATGGCATTCGCCGCGACTTCACGCCATTCAGGGAAGAAATATGCGGTGTCGGCGGGCGAACGCTGCTTTGTGCCGCCAAGGACTGCAGGGACAGAACGGAACGGCAATGCAACGGCTGAAAAAGACCGTGGTCATGGTGGGAATGATGGGTGCCGGCAAGACCGCCGTGGGAACGGCGTTGGCCCGCGTCTTGTCCGTGGATTTCCTTGATTCGGACGATGAAATCACCAAGGCCGCCGACCGCACGATTTCCGAGATTTTCGAACGCTACGGTGAGCCGTTCTTTCGCGCCCGCGAAGCCGAAGTGCTGGCCCGATTGTTGCGCGGCTCTCCATGCATCCTGTCTACCGGGGGCGGAGCGTTTCTGGCGGCCACCAATCGTGCGCTGATCCACGAGGCCGGAATCTCTGTCTGGTTGCGGGCAGATCTGGATTTGCTGTGGCAACGGGTCCGCCACAAGGCGACACGGCCCCTGCTGCGGACCAGCAACCCGCGCGACACGCTGCGGGCGCTATACGAAGCGCGGGTGCCACTGTACAGCCAAGCCGATCTGGTGGTGGATTCGGCGGCGGATCTGTCGATCGAGGCGATGGCGCAGCGCGTGGCAGAGGCGCTGACACAGCGGCCCGACGTTTTGGACTGACGGGCTGGCGAGGCCAGATGAAAGGGATTGAATTGACAAGAAACGTGGTTCCCGTGGCACTTGGCGCGCGCAGCTATGACGTGCGGATCGGCACTGGGTTGATTGACGCGATTGGCAGCGAAATCACTCCACTGCTGCGCCGTCGCAAAGTGGCGGTGGTGACGGACGAAACTGTCGCCGCTGTGCATTTGATGCGACTGGCGAAGTCGCTGGAAAACGCTGGGATCGCGATGACGGCTTTGGCACTGCCGCCAGGTGAAAGCACCAAGGGTTGGGCGCAACTGGCGCGTTGTGTGGAATGGCTGCTGGAACAGAAGATAGAGCGCCGCGATGTGG
>JBDSXE010000007.1:0-5030 GCA_039926325.1 Paracoccaceae bacterium
GAAGCTGCGGTTTGGCGGCGACATGGACTGGTCTGTTACCGCCAAGTTAACGATCTACATCGCGTCTACATCGCTTCTTGAAAGCATCGACACGAAAAATGGACCGGAGGGATCGGTCCCTCCGGCCAAACGGCCTTATTCGGCGGCGATGTCGGCTGCTGAATCCCAGCCAGAGATCGCCTTGGATTCCAGAAACTCTTCAATACCGAACACGCCGCCTTCGCGGGCGCGACCGGAGGATTTCACGCCGCCAAACGCCGCTCCGGCACCGCGCGAATTGCCGTTCATCTCTACCATGCCGGACCGCAGCGCACGGGCAAGCCGATTGCGCCGCGCACCGTCCTGCGACTGGACATAGTTGGTCAGGCCGTAAGGCGTGTCGTTGGCGATCTGCACTGCCTCTGCTTCGGTATCAAAGGGAATGATCGACAAGACCGGGCCAAAGATTTCCTCGCGCTCGATCGTCATGCCGGGGACGACATCGGCAAACACCGTCGGCTTGACGTAGTAGCCCCGGTTGAAGCCATCGGGCAGGCCAAGGCCACCGGCAACCAGCCGCGCGCCCTCGTCGATGCCTTTCTGGATGAACCCCTGAATCTGATCCCACTGCCGTTTGTTCACCACCGGGCCGATGTGTTTGCCGTGGTCATGAGCGGAAGCCACCTTGATGGAACTTGCAACCTCTGCCG
This sequence comes from Paracoccaceae bacterium, assembly GCA_039926325.1. Lineage (GTDB taxonomy): Bacteria > Pseudomonadota > Alphaproteobacteria > Rhodobacterales > Rhodobacteraceae > Stagnihabitans. The sequence goes on from JBDSXE010000007.1 coordinate 690, forward strand.
CAATCGTTACGGCGCGATCATAGGCGGCGCGTTCCACCAGCATCCGGGATGGCGCGTTGCAGGACTGACCCGAGTTGTTCATCATGTGACGCACGCCCCGTTCAACTGCCTTGTCGTCAGCATCGGCAAAGATCAGGTTGGCACCCTTACCACCCAATTCCAGCGTAACGCGTTTCAGGGTTTGGGCTGCGGCAGCGGAAATGGCCTTGCCGGCGCGGGTTGAGCCGGTGAAGGAAATCATTTCGACATCCGGGTGGGTGGAAAGCTGCGCGCCTACGCCGAGGCCATCGCCGTTGACAAGATTGAACACGCCCGGCGGCAGGCCCGCATCGTGGCAAAACTCGGCAAAGATCATCGCGCTTAGCGGCGATTCCTCGGACGGTTTCAGGATGCAGGTGCAGCCAGCCAGAATGGCAGGGATCACCTTGAGCGCGATCTGGTTCATCGGCCAGTTCCACGGCGTGATCAGGCCGACCACGCCAATAGGTTCCAGCGTAATACGGTCGTTCGGCGCGTGGGGCCCAAGCGGTTTGATCCATTCGATCTGGTCGAACGCGGTCAGGAAATTGGTCAGGTGCCACGGCAGGCAGGGCGATTGGCTGGCAATGGCCATGTCAATCGGTGCGCCCATCTCCATCGAGATGGCTTCAGACAGCTCCTGCACCCGCGCTTGGTATTGCGTCAGAATGCGGACCACGGCGGCGCGGCGTTCGGCATGGGGGGTCTTGGCCCACAGCGGAAAGGCAGCCTTGGCGGCGGCAACAGCGGCGTCGGTATCAGCCTGCGACCCAAGCGAGATGACTGCACAGGGTTCCTCGGTCGAGGGGTCGATAACCTCGATATCGCGCGGTGTGGCGGGCAGGGTCCAGCGACCGTTGATGTAGAATTCGCGGCGGGTGATCATGGGAGACTCCATCTTTTGCAGCAGGTTCGCACTCAACGGGATGGGCGGCAAGGCTGGTTGCGACATTTTGATCAAACCGCCGGACGCTTTCCGACAACAGGTTGCGCTGCTATAGGGGGTCATGTTCGGTTTTCTGAAACGTGCTCAAAGCATTACCAAGATCGCCATTGATCCGCCTGCGGAACAGCCGGGGCGTGCGGGTCTGGCATTGGTGCTGATCGTGCGGAACGAGGCGGTGCATATTGACGAATGGGCGCGGTTTCACTTGCGGGCTGGGGTGCGGCATATCGTGGCCTACGACAACGGCTGCACCGACGGCACGATTGCGGTATTGCGCCAGGTTGTTGGTGACGCGCTGACCGTTGTGCCGTGGAACCAGAAGTTCCGCGATGGTTTAAGCGGACACGAGATTCACAATCAGGTGCTTGCCTATGCCCACGCTACCCGCAACTTTGGCGGCGCGTTTCGCTGGATGTCCTATCTGGATGCCGACGAGTTTCTTGTACCGAAGGGTGCCGGGCTTAACGAAGCCTTGGCGGGGCTGGAGGGGTGTCGCAACATCTCGCTGCCGTGGCATATGTTCGGGCGGTCGGGGCATATGACGGTGCCAGAGGGTGGCGTCGTGCGGAATTACACCCGGCGCAATCCCGATCCGATGAGCGGGGTCAAAGGCTTGCGTAATTTCAAGATGATCGTCGATCCGTGTCATGTAACGGCGATCAAGGTGCATGTGGTCGAAACCGACGGATCAAGCGACACCTGTAACGATCAGGGCACCCGGTTTTCCAGCAAGGGACGAGAGAAGCGCGGGTTCTATTCCGCCAACCAGATACAGCTAAACCACTACTACACACGGTCGGACGCGGAATTGCAGGCCAAGATTGCAAGGGGCCCGAACCTGACGACGCCCGACGCAGATCATCTGCGACGTGTGATGCGAAAGGTCGCCAACATCGAGGCGGGCGAGGTCGAGGACAGGGCCGCGGTGGAGTTTTTGGGGCGGATGGGGGCGCCATCAGTGTAAAAGAGACCTTGAAGGCCCGGTGCCATTCGGGCTGAAAGCGGGCAGGCTTGGCCGAGCGGTGGCGCTTTTGACGATCGAGGGCGCAGAATACGCGATTTTAAGCGGGCTGATCGACCGTAGTGTGATTGATCGGATCGAAGCGATCTTTGTTGAAACCCATGCCCATGCGATCCCCTCGCTGCAAGCGGTGGACAACGCGCTGCGACAGCGGATTGCCGATCTCGGGCTTACCGGGAAAATCGACCTGAACTGGATATAACCGGGCAAACGTGATCTTCTTTGATGCCGAGCGACGCGGGGGGATGAAATTTCCTTCCCGGTGGGGTATCTGATTGAGGCACTGAGCAACCAGATTGGGGATTCCATGTCCATCCGCATCAACGATATCGCACCCGACTTCACCGCGCCTTCTACCGCCGGGGAAATTCGTTTCCACGAGTGGCTCGGCGGCAATTATGGCATCATCTTCAGCCATCCGCGCGACTTTACCCCGGTTTGCACGACCGAGTTTGGCGCGGTGGCGCAGATGGCTGGTGAATGGGCCAAGCGCAACACCAGGGTTATCGGCGTCTCAGTCGATGGCACTGCCGACCACGAAAAGTGGAAAAAAGATATTGAGGCGTTTGGCGGCGCCGCTGCCGATTTCCCGATCATTGACGACACCAGCCTGACGGTGGCCAAAGCCTATGACATGCTGCCCGCCGAGTATTACCTGCCGGCCGAAGGGCGCACGCCAGCCAACACCGCCACTGTCCGGACAGTCTACATCATCGGGCCGGACAAGAAGGTGAAGCTGACGATGACCTACCCGATGTCGGTAGGCCGCAACTTTGCCGAGATTCTGCGCGCGCTGGACGCCATTCGCCTGACGGACGGTGTGCCATTGGCGACGCCTGCCAACTGGATTCCGGGGCAGGACGTGATCGTGGCTTTGGCGTTGAACAACGATCAGGCCCGCGAAAAATACGGCGATCTTGACATCAAACTGCCGTACCTGCGGTTTGCCAAGGCGCCGAAGTAAACCTACGACAAGCGGGCATTATTTCCCGGACGGTCGCCGCGCCCTGAGATCGGCGCGGCGGACGTAGCGATAGGTCAACCAGCCCAACCCACCCGAGATGATGCCGAACGCGACGTATGCGATGGGCATCGGTATTCCCGCCGTCAACGCCGTATATTCCGACATGCCGCCCACCCCGGCCATGATGTTGATCGGCAGCACCACGACGGTCAGCATGGTCAGCTGGGTAACACGGCGGTTCTGGTTGATGTTGATGAAACCGATGGTGGCATCCATCAGGAAGTTGATTTTGTCGAACAGGAACGCGGTGTGGCTGTTCAGCGAATCGATGTTTCGCAGCACCTGTTTCGCCTCTGACACCTGGGCTTCTGCAAGAACCTTGGCCTGCATCAGGAAAACGATGGCGCGTTGGGTGTCCATGATGTTGTTGCGGACGCGACCGTTCAAGTCTTCTTCCTCCGCGATGTCGGACAGGACCGTGGCGGCTTCTTCATCTGTCATGGTTTCGGACAGGACGTGCTTGCCGACACGGCTGAGGGTTTTGTAGATATCCTCAAGGCTGTCGGCGGAGTATTCGACATCAAGGCCGTACAGGTTCAGCAAAAGATCATAACAATCAGTGGCATAGCCCGGTACGGTTTCGACGCGGCGGCGTTGCAGACGAAAAACCGGCAGATCTTCGTTCCGCAGCGAAAACAGAATGTCGCGGTGCAGGATGAACGCGACTGGGACCGACCGCGACTTACCGCCACGGTCCAGCAAGAAGTTGGAATGCAGGTTGAGGGCGGCGTTTTCCTCGATATGGAAACGGTTCGAAACCTCCAGATCGGTTTCATCGCCGGGGTCGGGCAGTTCCAGTTTGAAGAAATCACCAATATAGGCGCGTTGCGCGGGTGAGGCGTTCAGCAGGTCGATCCAGATCGGCTTTTTCCCCTCCAGATCCTTGCGGCCTTTGATGGGGCTTTGCCGGATGCGCCCGCCGGTCAGCTCGAATACGGTGACGCGGTTTTCGGACAGACGCGGGCCAGTAGCCTCTTCCAGCGTCTCGCGCAGATCGTCGCTGACGTCCCACAGCACGTCGGTGGAGCGGCCGGTCGGCACGCGCGGCCACAGCATTGCGGCCTCATCAGGCGGCAAAGCCTCAAGGATTTCAACGATGTCCGCCACGGCAAGCTTGGACATGAAGTTTTCCAGCTCTGCCACATGCTGCCGTTCGGTAACGGCATCGACCAGATTCTGGTGCGCGGCGTGTTGGCTTTTCACCACACCCTCGACCAGTTTCTGCTTGCGGAGAAGTTCGCGTACCGAGTCCAGATACATGGCCAACTCCACTGACTGCGCCAAAGGCAAAGCAGGGTGGCGCGTGGTCTGTCAACCCCGCTTACGGCAGTC
>JBDSXE010000008.1:0-3065 GCA_039926325.1 Paracoccaceae bacterium
CGGGAGGTCTGGAGGGTGTGAAACCCTCCAGCCGCCAGCCCGCGCTTAGCGGAACTTGCCGAACCCGGCCGCCAGATGGTCCAGCACGCGCCTGATGCGCGGGTTCTGCTGCAACGCCTCTGGTGCCGTCAGCCAGATTTGCAGTGGCGGGATCGGCAGGAACGCCGCAATCCGCTCCATCATCGCATCGCCATCACCGACGGGCCGCTGCATCGCGCCGACACCACACCCCGCCCGCACCAAGTTCCAATACGTCACCTGATCATCGCAGCGCACCTTAAAATCTTCGCGCCGCCGCGTGACGCCCAAGGCTGCCATCATCCGCAGCATCAGATCGTCGCGGTCGAACCCCACGAAGTCCATCGCCAGCAGGTCGTCAACCGTGCTTGGCCGGCCGTGCCGGTCCAGAAACCCCTTGGCCCCGTAAATCCCCATCGGCAGATCGCACAGGTGCCGCGTCACCACGTCGCCCTGCGTGGGTCGGTACATTCGCAGCGCGATATCCGCCTCGCGGAACAGCAGGTTTTCCGAACTGTCGGACGGCACCAGTTCAATCTCGATCCCCGGTTCGCGGGCGCGCAGATCGGCCAGCATCGGCGGCAGCAGGTAATGCGACACCACCCGGCTGGCGGTCAGCCGCACTGTGCCCGCCAGCGCCCCTTCCCGCCCCGCCGCCAGCAGTGCCAGCGATGCGGCCGCGTCGCGCATCTGTCGCGCTGCGGGCACCATAGCGGCCCCCGCCTCGGTCAAAACCAGCCCCCGAGACGCCCGAGTGTACAGCGTGGTCTGCAGGGCCGCTTCCAGATCAGCGACGTGGCGACCAAGTGTGGGCTGGCTCAGCCGAAGGGCACGCGCCGCCGCTGACAGCGATCCAGCTTCGGCCACTGCCAGAAAAGAGCGGTATAGAGTCCAGTCAGGCGTCATATCCATGCAATTATGCATACCACACCAAGATATACAGGCAATGCCTATTCGTTTCTATCAGCTGTATATTGGCTTATCGACATTGGAAAGGAACACATCATGGCAAACACAATTCTGGTTCTGGGCGCAAACGGTCTTGTGGGCGGTCAAGCCGCCAAAGCGTTTGCTGCTGCGGGGTGGCAGGTTCGCAAATATCGCCGCGGCACGGACATGGCGAAAGCGGCCCAAGGCGCCGATGTCATTTTCAACGGCTTGAACCCGCCCAATTACCACGACTGGGCCAACATCATCCCCGCCATCACCCGCGATGTCATCGCAGCTGGTCTGGCGTCAGGGGCAACCGTCCTGCAACCCGGCACGGTCTATGTTTATGGCTCTCAACCCGGCCCTTGGAATGCCGACACGCCGCAAAAGCCCGCCTCTCGCAAGGGCGGTATCCGTGTGCAGATGGAGGCCGACTTTCGCGCCGCCACCAAGCAGGGTCTGCGCGTCATTATCCTGCGTGCTGGTGACTTCATCGACCCCGAGGCTCCGCGCAGCCTGTGGAACATGATCAGTCTGAAATACGCGGGCTTTGGTCGCATCATAAGTCTGGCAAACCGCGACACCAAACGCGCCTATGCCTACCTGCCCGACCTTGCCCGCGCCTTCGTAGCGCTGGCCGAGCGTCGCGCCGAACTGCCCGTGTTCGCTGACATTCCATTCGTCGGCTACACGCTGACGATGCAAGAGGTCGCCGATACGTTGGAGCGCCTGACAGGGCGGCGCATGAAGCTGATGGGCTATCCGTGGTGGTTGATGCGGCTGACCGCTCCCCTGTGGGAAATGGCCCGTGAACTGGTCGAAATGCGCTATCTGTGGCGCACCTCGCACGGCATCGACCCGCAGCCCTTGGCCAAGCTGCTGCCCGATTTCCACGTGACACCGCTAGATGACGTGCTGCGTGCCGAGTTGGCGATCCTTGCGCCGAAACTGCTGGAACGTCAGGGCATCACAATGTCCACCCAGACCGGACGGTGACGCGAGGCCATCGCCAACGTCGTTGCAAACCCATCTGAATCGGCGGGCCACATCACGCCCGCCGCAGCTACCTGCAACCCCGCCGACGGCAGCACCACATCCACCCGCAAGCCGCCGACACCCTTGGGATAAAACGCCGTATCCAGCCCCGGATCGCCGGTCTGCCCCGGATCACTGCGGCCTCGCGCGCCTTCGGGTTTAACATCCTGTACACTCTGGTTAGACAGAAGCGCCCGGATCGCGCCGTGCCGCCCGTCGCCATCCACGGAATCAAGATTCGGCTGTCCCATGATCACGAACGGCGCAATTGGCGGCGCAAACGGCAACTTCCCTTCCAGCAACCGCAGCCAGAATGCCGCCTCGTCCTCGTTCCGCCGCCCGTTGCGATCTTCTGGGCCATCAAATACCGGTGGCGTCGCATACCAGACCAGCAATCGCAGCTTGCCCGTCACTGCAACCTCGTAATGCCCCGAAGTAGACAGCAACTGCACCGACTTGGCCGCATCGCTCATGTCTGGCGGCAAATCTGCCCCTGGCAGATCCTTCCACAACAGACCCGAGAAGTCGCGCACGTCCCCCAACGGATAGCGCGACAGCACCGCCATCCCCGATGATCCGGCAAACCGCCCGAAACCTTGCGCGTCCCGCGCCTGACCCAGCTTGCCATTGCCGTCCAGATCAAGTCCCGTCGCCACCCCGGTATTGGGTCGTAATGCCAAAGCATATGGGTAATCCGCCCCGACCGATTTCAAATCTGCCGCCAGCGCGGTGATCGCCGCCTGCCCGTAGTCGTAGTCGATGCCCGTCAGCAGCACGACATCGGCATCCAGCCGCGCCAGCACCGCGACCACTGCCTGCACCTGAGGATCATTGCCGCGCCGGATTGCAGCCAACAGCAACCCCGGACCAGCCCGCGTCAGTTCGGCATTATATGTGGCAAAGCGCAGCGTCTCGGCTGCGGCGGGTCCGGTGAATAACAGAAAAAAGATCAGACCGGCGCGTATTCCCCAGGCAAGGGTGCTGCACCCTCTGCCTTGCGGCGTTCGCTGATCATGTCGGCAATCCGGCCCATTGCGATGCCGCGCATGAACAGGCTTGCGGGAAGAAAGGCCCATGCCGTT
>JBDSXE010000009.1:0-5854 GCA_039926325.1 Paracoccaceae bacterium
GGAATTCTCGGTATAGCCAGAGGTGAACAGCACCTTCAGTTTCGGCAGTCTTTCCATCGCGATCCGCGCAAGCTCTGTGCTTTTCATGCGGCCGGGCATGACCACATCGGTGAACAGCAGGTCGATCTGCATCCCGCTTTCAATGATGGCCAGCGCCCCTTGGGCATCCGATGCCTGCAGCACGCGGTAGCCAAGGTCGGTCAGCGATTCGATCACGGTTTCGCGGACACGCGCATCATCTTCGGCCACAAGGATCGTCTCTGTCCCGCCGACGATTGGGCCAGAGTCGTGGGTCACAAGGTGGTCCTCGGCGTGCAACGACCGGGGAAGGTACAGCTTGATCGTCGTGCCTTGCCCCACCTCGCTGTAAACCTTCACATGCCCGTTGGATTGCTTGACGAAGCCATACACCATCGAAAGACCCAAGCCCGTGCCCTTGCCTTCCGGTTTGGTGGTAAAGAAAGGCTCGAACACCTTTTCCACCAGATCAGGCGCGATGCCCATGCCGGTGTCAGTGACCGACAGCATGACGTACTGCCCAGGCGTCACGTCATAAGCGGCCAGCACATAGTCGTCATCCAGATAGGCATTGCCAACCTCGACGGTCAGATTGCCCTGTCCGTCCATCGCATCCCGGCCATTGATCGCCAGATTAAGCAGCGCATTTTCGACATTGCCCGGATCAACCAGCGTGTTCCACAACCCGCCAGCCACTATGGTTTCAATCTCGACCGCTTCGCCCAGAGTGCGGCGCAAGATTTCGTCCATGTTCCGCGCAAGTCTGCCAAGGTTCACCACCTTCGGGGCAAGCGGTTGGCGACGCCCGATGGCCAGCAGTTGCGACGCAAGGCGCGCACCGCCCGACACGGCTTCCAGCGCGTTCTGTATGCGCCGTTCGCCCTTTTCGTTACCCGCGACTTCTTTGGACAGCAAATTCAGGTTGCCGCTGACGACCTGCAACAGATTGTTGAAGTCATGAGCGACGCCGCCGGTCAACTGCCCGATGGATTCCATCTTTTGCGCCTGCAGCAACGTCGCTTGACTTGTGGCAAGTGCTGCGGCTGCCTTGGTTTCGGCGGTAATGTCACGACCAAAGGCATAGATCGTCCCGTTATCCGGCACGATGGTCCAAGCGATCCGCACAACGCTGCCGTCTTTGGCCATGAAGGTGCTTTCAGTCGACATCATTCTGTTCGTGACCTGCAATTCCTGCAGTCTGGCGGCTGAACGGTCGCGAGATTCGTCGGCGACAAAATCCAACACGTTGTGCCCGATGGTTTCTTGCGAGGTCCAGCCCAGAACATTGGTCCAGGACGGGTTCATGTTGGAAATCTTTCCACCCAGATCCATTACGACCTTCAGCACTGGCGAAATGTTCCAGATCCGCTCGCTGTCCTTTGCCAGACGGCGATATTCGGTGATGTCGCGGCCAATCCCATGAATATGACCGTCATCGGGCACTGCCGTCCAATCCAACACGCGATATGTGCCGTCCGTGCAACGGTAACGGGTTTCGAAGGCCAGCGTCGTAGCGCCACGCGCAAGTCGTTCTGTGTTTACTGCCGCACCCGCGACGTCATCGGGATGCAGAAAGTCAGCGATAAACTTGCCGACCATCTGTTCTTCGTCCCAACCCAGCATCCGCTTGCCAGAGGGGTTCACCGCGATGATTTGTCCCCGGTAGTCCGTCACCAGCATCAGATCCTGCGACAATGCCCACATCCGGTTGCGGTCGCGCGTCGTTTCAGCCTCGGCTTGTTTTTGCGCGTCAATATCAGTGTTGGTGCCGACCCATTGCACGATCTTTCCAGCGTCGTCGCGGATGGGAAACGCCCGCACCAGATGCCACAGGTATTGGCCGCTTGCGTTCCGAATGCGGAATTCGGTTTCATAGGGCTCGCCCTTTTTGATCGCATCTGCCCACCTCAAGCCAGCGGCTGTGCGATCAAGCGGGTGGACGATATCGGCCCACGCGGTCCCCATCAGCTGTTCGCTGGCGAGGCCACTGTAGTCACAGATACGCTGGTTCACCCAGTCCAGCAATCCATCCGGACTCGCCGTCCAGACGTGGTTCGGCATCACTTGGGCAAAGACGCGGAATCGCGCGTCACTGGCCCGGATCGCTTCTTGCGCGGCGATCCGGTCGGTGACGTCCATGCCATCGACGAAAACCCCGGTGATGGTTCCCGCGGCATCCGCGATCGGCTGGTACACGAAATCGATATAGCGCTTGACGATTTCGCCGCCCGCCACCGCCTGCATGTCAACGGCCGCAGTGTTGGAACGGTAGGCGACACCCGACGCAAAGACCTTGTCCAGGTGCGCGATGTAGCGCTGCCAGATCACCTCTGGCAAAGCCTCGGCTACCGTTTTGCCCAATACATCGCGGTGTCCGATCAATCGCTGATAGGCTTCGTTCACCACGACAAATCGGTGATCAGGCCCGTCGAGCAGCGCCATGAACGATGGCGACTGTTCGTACATCAGCTGCAACCGCACCTGTTCGTCGCGCAGCTTATGGTCGGCTTTCACTTTATCGGTGGTCTCTACCACAAAGGCGATGACACCCAGCCTGTGACCGTCGCCGCCCATCAATGGAGAATAATCGAGGTTCAGCCAAGCCTTCTGTGGCCCGGCACCCCGGTTCAGGGTCAGCTCTTGATCCTTGAATGACAGCGTGTTGCCAGCGCGAAAGACGGTCTTGATTACGTGGTCATTGAAATCCGCAACCTCGGGCCAGCCTTTGCGGACTTCGGACCCTAAGAGACGGGGGTGCTGCGACCCGGCAAAAGCGGAATAGGCATCGTTGTAGATCATGGTGCCGACTTCGCCAAACAGGGCAACGATTGGCAGCGGCGACTGCATCATCATGGCGACGACGGATTTGACCTCGACCGGCCAAAGCGGCAACGGGCCCAGGCTGGTGTGCGACCAGTCGAATGCGCTCACCAAAGCGGCCATCTCGCCGCCACCCGAAAGAAAATCCACACGCGCGTTAATTTGGTCCGCGTTATCCATCGGTCGTCCTGCGCTTGATATGGCCTAGAATTGGCCAGCGTCCGTCAAACTACAGAAAACATAAATTCCGGGGCCGGAAAAGGCCAGTAATTGTGCAGGATCAGCGCGTTACACAACCCAGGATTGTTTATGGATCGAAGCCGCGTTCTTGCCATCCTTGAACACACCGCAACCAGCCGTCCTTCCAGCGCGTTTCTCCCACGCACAGCGCGACGATCGGACCAATGCTGCGGGGCGTGAGGTCACATTCCATCGACGAATATCGCCGCATCGGCATCGACAGCTTTGCCCTGCCCAGCTATCCTCATCTGGAAGCGGCGTATTCGTTCGACGATCAGGTGCTGCCCAAACGGCCCTAGGCACAACCAATTCCGCGCCGATATATTGCGGTCAACTTGCGACCGTTTGGCGAAACCGTCGCAAATGACCATAAACCGTGATTGCAGGCCGCCCGATGACTGAAAAGCCCACCATAGTTATCATCGGCGGCGGCCTTTCGGGGGCTGCGGTTGCCTATCACCTTGCCGGATTGTTGCCGCCCGGCGAGGTTGATTTGGCCGTAGTGGAGCCGCGCTCGGAACTTGGCCGTGGTCTGGCGTACTCCGCCGCCGATCCCGATCACCGCCTGAACGTGCCGGATCACAAGATGAGCCTTCGCACCGACCAGATGGACCATTTCCAAAAATGGCTGGCCGCGCCGCACGCCCCTGTCCTGCCTGCGGACGCAGCTGACTTGACAGGTGAGGTGTTTGCGCCGCGCGCCATGTTCGGCAGCTATGTTGCCGCGCAACTTGCGCCTTTGCTGGACCATGGCCGAATCCGGCATGTCCGCGCCACGGTAATCGGTATTGATCGCGATGAACGGTATACCCTGCGCCTGTCCGACGGCGGCGTTTTGCAGGCTGATCTGATCATCCTGGCCGCAACCCACCCCAAAGCCGCCCTTCCGAAAGAGCTGGCCGCTTTGTCTGGCCTCGCAGCACTGATTGCTGATCCGCTGGCCCCGACTGCGCTGGATGGCATCGACCCGGACGAACGCATCCTGATCATTGGCAATGGTCTGACCTCTGCCGATATTGTCGCCACCCTGCATCGCCGCGGCCACAGGTCGCAGATTACCGCACTTTCCCGCCACGGCTGGCGTTCGATGCCGCATGGGCCGAAGCAGGGCGATAGTGCGGCGGATTTCGCAAACGATCCCGCCCGCACCGCCCTTGGCCTGTATCGGCGCGTGCGGCAGGCGCTGGTCATCGACACCGCCGCAGGACTGACATGGCACGCCGCGTTCGACCGCCTGCGCGCGCAAGGTCCAGCCGTCTGGGCCGCGTTGCCGGACCCAGAGCGCCGCCGTGTTCTGCGCCACCTGCGGGCGCTTTGGGACGTTCACCGTTTCCGCATCGCCCCGCAAACGCTGTATTCGAACCTGCAGATGCAGCGGGCGGGCCGTTTGACCCACCTGGCCGCCCGCATCACCGGCGTTCAAGTCGGCGCGACGGTGGAAGTGTGGCTGACCGCGCGGCACGACCGCCTGTCGTTTCCTTTGGCCGTAGACCGCATCATCCTCGCCACTGGCCCGGCGCATGGCGCGATCATTGCGGCGACGCCTGCGTTGGCAGACCTTGCCGCACTTGGCATGTTGCAGCGCGATCCACTTGGCCTTGGGCTGTATACGCTGCCCAATGGTCATGCGGTCCCGATGAATGGTCAACCCGATGGCTCTGTCCTGATCGCCGGTCCGTTGGCGCGCGGCGCGGTGGGAGAGCTGATGGGGGTGCCAGAGGTTATCAGTTGGGCCGAACACATCGCCCGCGAGGCTGCGGCGCAGGTCCAGCTGCGTCAGTCACGACTGATAGCGCAATAGCCGCTTGCCATGCGACAAATCCCGCCCGACACCACGTTACGGCGCCTCGTCAGACCAGATCAGGTCTTGTTTCCCACCAAGTTTCGAATTGCTTAGCACCTTGAACTGACTTGCAAAAGCTTGCAAGTCGGGCGCGTCAACATTTTGCATCAGCGGCACCAGCCAGGCACACTCGTAGGCTTTCAGTTTGTCGGGACTGGCGTCGAACGACTGCTTGATCCCTGCCACCGTCTCTACAATGGCCGGGTTCTGCGCGCCCGTCACCGCAAAGCGGGCGGCGCGCAGGATCGCCTGATCGCAGGTGTCGAACAGATCGGGGGAGTAGTCGGCAAGCAAAGCCGCCGAAACCACCAACGGACCAACCGCGTGAATCTGATAATGCAGCGCCAGTTTGCCGCGCCACATCTCATTAGGCAGGCTGCCATCGGCATTGGCGGTGCAAGCGACCAGACGAACTGACGCGTCGGCCCAGTTTTTCATCACGTTGTCACCGACAAGTATGCCTACCTGTGCGGCCTCCAGCGCCGCCCAGGCCCGTAGATTGTTCTGGCTGGATTTGGGCGGGGCGTCATTATCGAAAAACACCATGCTGTTGCGCGCGCGTTCGGCCAGCCAGAATTCGATCCGCGCCTGCCGTTCGTCCGTCGTCGCCAAAGGACGAACCTGAGCATAGGACATCGCGATGGCCGCGACACGGGCCGGCATTGACAACTGTGCGCCTTGACTGGACAGGTCGCTGATCGCATTGGCCGAGGCCCATTCGTCCATCCGGTCCACAACGCAATCTGCGATCAGCGTTTTCTGCTCCGCGTCATTCTCTGACATTGCGGCATTCGCGCTTTTAGACAACAAACCCACATAGCTGTCGATCGGCTTCAGCGCGGTTTCTACGGCGGCGTTCGCCTGTGCGTCAAAGTCGGATCGGTTTTTGCTGCCGGTCTTGTAACGGCTTGGAATGTCCAGATCTACCACCGG
>JBDSXE010000010.1:0-4228 GCA_039926325.1 Paracoccaceae bacterium
GCGCTCACGTCGGCCAGCTGGTGTCCGGTGCACATGTAGTCCAGCGCCTGCAAATGCAGGAACCCCGGTGCGCGCAGTTTGGCGCGGTAGGGTTTGTTCGTGCCATCTGCCACCATGTAAACCCCAAACTCCCCCTTCGGCGCCTCGACCGCTGCGTAAACCTCACCCGCAGGCACGTGGAAACCTTCGGTATACAGCTTGAAATGGTGGATTAGCGCCTCCATCGAGGACTTCATGTCACGGCGCGACGGCGGCGTGATCTTGCCGCGCGCCAGTACTTCGCCCGGTTCCGCCCGCAGTTTAACCAGACATTGCTTGATGATCTTGGTCGACTCCGCCATTTCAGCCATCCGCACCAGATAGCGATCATAGCAGTCGCCATTCTTGCCGATCGGAATCATGAAATCGAATTCGTTATAGCATTCATAGGGTTGCGAGCGGCGCAAATCCCACGCCAGACCCGATCCCCGTGCCATGACGCCCGAAAATCCCCAGTCCAGCACATCCTGTTCGTTGATGATGCCGATGTTGGCGTTGCGCTGCTTGAAAATCCGGTTTTCGGTCAAAAGCCCATGCAAATCGTCCAGAACGCGCGGAAACTCATCCGCCCACACGTCCAGATCGTCAATCAACTGCGGCGTCAGATCCTGATGCACGCCTCCGGGCCGGAAATACGCAGCATGCAACCGCGCCCCCGAAGCCCGCTCGTAAAACACCATCAGCTTTTCGCGTTCTTCAAAGCCCCACAGCGGCGGCGTCAACGCGCCCACGTCCATCGCCTGCGTGGTGGTGTTGAGGATGTGGTTCAGCACACGGCCAATCTCGCAGAACAGCACCCGGATCAGACTGGCACGACGCGGGATCACCGTCCCCGTCAGCCGCTCGATCGCCAGACACCAGGCGTGTTCCTGATTCATCGGCGCGACATAGTCTAGCCGATCCAGATACGGCAGATTTTGCAGATAGGTCCGAGATTCCATCAGCTTTTCGGTGCCACGGTGCAAAAGGCCGATATGCGGATCGCAGCGTTCGACAATCTCGCCATCCAGTTCCAGAACCAACCGCAAAACACCATGCGCGGCAGGGTGTTGCGGGCCGAAGTTGATGTTGAAATTCCGGATGCGTTGCTCACCGGTCAGCAGATCGACCGAGCCATCGTCATAGGCATTCGCCCGAATGTCACCGTCCATCATGCCAAGACCTCTTCCATGTTCCTGCGCCACACTTCCGGCAGGTCTGCGAATAATTTGCCAACACCGGCGTATTGCGGCTGTAATGCAACCCGGGCACGCTGACGTTGATCGTCCGTCATCGCCAGCGGCAACCCTTCGTAAACCCGCCGTGAAAGGTCAGTTGCCACACGCTTGACACCAAGGAAATCCCAAAGCCGTTCCAAGCCCGCAGGCGTCATCAGATCTTCGGTGAACATCGTCAACAACCGCGCAGGTGCCACCGCAGCCCGCAACTTGTCCAACGCGCCAACATAATCGCCGCGCTTTGCCATAAGCGGGTCACGGTCAAGCAACAGATCCAACTTGGCGGCAACACTCCGCTCGAACTGTGCAGGATCGGTCGTGTTCCGTCCGGCGACCATGCGAATATGGCTCCAAATCCGCGCCACAGGATCACGCATCAGATAGATGATCCTTACATCATCTGCCATGTCGGCGATATCGCGCAGCGTCTCTTCCGGCAGGGTCGCATAAGCGGGCGTGACCTCGCCCACAACGCGCTGCGCTTCGTTCCCCGCCGTCAAAAACTCCAGATACGCCGCGCAATTGCTATGCGGACGTGACAGAACCGAAATCCAGTCGCGCAGATCGGCAATCCGTCGGTTCAGTTCCATCTGCTTTGCAACGCCGACTGTGTCCAGTTTCCGTTTAAGACGGGCTTTCTCAGTCTTGAACTCATTGACCCGCGCGACAGTCTGGCCATCGCGTATCGAGTCGAAATAATGCAATTCCTTGACGGTGCGAAACCCGCACTCCGGATGCGCGGCCATTGCGTTATAAAGCCAGGATGTACCAGCCTTGGTCGCCCCGACGCAAATCGTTATGGCCGGTCCTTGCGACATCAGACAGCCTTCTTCTCGTCACCGGGCAGAATGTACTGGGCACCTTCCCACGGCGACATGAAGTCGAACTGCCGATATTCCTGCACCAGCTTTACCGGTTCGTAAACGACCCGCTTCTGCACTTCATCATAGCGGACCTCGGTATAGCCCGTGGTCGGGAAATCCTTACGCAGGGGATGCCCGCGAAAACCATAGTCGGTCAGGATGCGCCTCAAGTCCGGATGGCCAGAGAACAGGATACCGAACATGTCGAACACTTCACGCTCAAACCAGTTCGACGCCGGGTAAACCTTTATGATCGACGGCACCATGTCGGCCTCGCCAACCCTGACCTTCACCCGGATACGGTGGTTCTTGTACATCGACAGGAAGTGATAAACGACCTCGAACCGCTGCACATCCTGCGGATAGTCAATCGCCGTAATGTCCACCAGCGAGGTGAAATGACAGTCTGGATCGGTCTTGAGGAAATCGACAAACCCGACCAGATCGGCCAAAGCCACCGTTACCGTCAATTCGCCAAACGTGATTGATTGCGTCAAAACCGGCTGTTTCGCGGCAATTCCAGCGCCCAAAACGGCCAGCGGATCAAGCGGCACAGCATCAAGGATCGGAGCGTCTGACATGGAAACCTCTCAGCGGACCAAAGTGCCGGTGCGGCGGATTTTGCGCTGCAATTGCAAGATGCCATACAACAGCGCCTCTGCCGTCGGCGGGCAGCCCGGAATGTAGATGTCGATCGGCACGATCCGGTCACACCCACGCACCACCGAATAGCTGTAATGGTAATAGCCGCCGCCATTCGCGCACGATCCCATAGAGATCACATAGCGCGGTTCGGGCATCTGGTCGTAAACCTTGCGTAGCGCCGGGGCCATCTTGTTGGTCAATGTGCCGGCCACGATCATCAGGTCGGACTGGCGCGGCGACGCACGCGGTGCTGTCCCGAACCGTTCCAGATCATAACGCGGCATCGACACATGGATCATCTCGACAGCGCAACACGCCAGTCCGAACGTCATCCAGTGCAACGAGCCATTCCTGGCCCAGTTGATGATGTCCTCGGTCGAAGTCAGCAGAAATCCCTTGTCCTGCAGCTCTGCATTCAGCGCCTGCGCCTCGACGTCGCGGTCCGAACCGACCACGTTTCCGGTTATCACGCCCATTCCAGCGCCCCCTTCTTCCACTCGTAGGCAAATCCTACGGTCAGCACCGCCAAGAATGCCATCATCGACCAAAAAGCGACCATCGAAATTGCCCCGAACGCCACCGCCCAAGGAAACAGGAATGCCACCTCCAGGTCGAAAATGACGAACAGGATCGAGACGAGGTAGAACCGTACATCGAACTTCATCCGCGCGTCGTCAAACGCATTGAACCCGCATTCGTAGGCCGACAGCTTTTCAGGATCGGGATGCCGGACCGCAATCAGCGCAGCGGCCCCCAACAGTAGCAACCCCAGTCCAGTCGCCACGGCAAGCAGCACAAGGATCGGCAGATATTCACGCAGAAGAGTGTCCACGAAGGGCTCCTTCAACTCGGGCTAGGGGCGTGGCCGCCAAGGCAACCCCACCTGCTAACGCCCATTTAGACCGCCCCTGTGGCGGGGTCAATCGAGGGCGGGGCAATTGTCCGGGATTTCCAAGGCGTTTTGAGGGATTGCAGCAAAAGGCGGCATCACCTGATCACCCGCACCTTCACGCCAAGATCCAGTTGCGACCAAACCCGATCCGCTGTGTAAACCTCTGCCCCCAATTCCAGCGCGAGCGCCAGACAGCAGCGATCCCCCATCGACAAGCCAAATCGTCGTGTATCCCGTCGCCACAATCCAGCCTGCGTTGCCCGATCAACACTCAACGGGATGCTGCTTGGTGCCAACGGCTCAATGGCCGCCCTCACTTCTTCCGGCGTGAAACCCTTATCGGTTAGCTTTGAAGCGACTTCTCCCAAGTTGAAGACGCAGATTCTGAAGTCATCGGTCATAGATGGCAACACATCGCCGCCCGGTTCATTCAGGAATGTCGCCAGCACAACCGACGCATCCAGCACGATCACTCGTCTGCCTCGCGCTGCGCTTCAGCACGCCTTTCTTCCAGAAACTCATCGACAATGCTCTCGCCGGGGGCTTTCAGATAGGCCAGCATATCCTGAATC
>JBDSXE010000011.1:0-2789 GCA_039926325.1 Paracoccaceae bacterium
AGGTTCGGTGCAAAGCCGCCCTCGTCGCCGATACCAGTGTTATGTCCGGCATTCTGCAACTCTTTCTTCAACGTATGGAAAATCTCGGACCCCATGCGGACGGCTTCGCGGATGTTTTCGGCACCCACGGGCATGATCATGAATTCCTGAATATCAATCGGGTTGTCAGCATGTTCGCCGCCATTGATGATGTTCATCATCGGCACCGGCAGAACCCGAGCCGAGGTGCCGCCGACATAACGGTACAGTGGCTGACCACAAAACTCTGCCGCCGCCTTGGCCACTGCCAGCGACACGCCAAGGATTGCGTTTGCCCCCAGACGACCCTTGTTCGGCGTGCCGTCCATCTCGATCATCGTCCGGTCAATGCCAACCTGTTCGGTCGCGTCAAATCCCACGATTTCCTCAGAAATTTCGCCATTCACGGCTGCAACTGCCTCCAGCACGCCTTTGCCTTTGTAGCGCGCCTTGTCGCCATCGCGCCGCTCCACCGCCTCGTGCGCGCCGGTCGATGCGCCAGAGGGAACAGCTGCCCGACCCATCGCGCCGCTTTCCAGATAGACGTCAACCTCCACCGTCGGGTTGCCCCGGCTGTCCAGAATTTCGCGGGCATGAATGTCAATGATCGTGCTCATAGGGGGCTCCTCGGGATGGATTTGGCATCGGTCTTACAGGGCAGGTGCCGCTGTGGAAAGGCTTTTGCGTTTGCGCTCACGGGCAAACGAATAAAGCCCCGACGCAATGATCAACCCTGCCCCGCTCAACGTCAGGGTATCGGCCGGCTCGCTAAACATCAGCCAACCGATGATAATGGCAAACACCAGCCGCGCATATCGAAAGGGTGCCACCGTGGCGACCTCGCCGGTCCGCGTAGCCGCAGTGATGGCCCAATAACCAGCAGAGCCAAAAATCCCCATCAGGATCAGATACATGGCCTGCGGAAAATCCGGCATCACTGCCTTGCCCGTTCCAGCCATCATCATGACGCCGAGCAGCGTGATCGCCATCGCGCCCCAAGCCGAAACCTGCGCCGATGAAAACTCCACCGGCACCGCCCGTGATGCCAGATCGCGCACGGCCAGCCCGACGACCGTGAACAGCACCCACAATGCGGCCGGGCGAAAACCGTCAAGTCCTGGCCGGATCACCAGCAGTACCCCGGCAAATCCCACCGCAATTGCCGTCCACCGCCGCCAGCCAACGGTTGCGCCCAAAAACAGCGCCGCACCCATCGTCACGACCAGCGGCATTGCCTGCAATACTGCCGAAACGGTTGGCAGCGGCACCGTCGCCAGCGCCGTCACATAGGCAATCGATCCCACCATCTCACCCACGTTGCGGATCATGACCGCTGGCTGCCATGCAGCGCGGACCCAGACACTTTTTCCGGATCGCCACGCCATAGCAGCAAAGATCGGGATGCCAAACAGCCCTGACAGCAGCACGATCTCGCCCGTGGGGATGCCTATCGCCGCCAGCTTGATGAACATATCCTCCATAGCGAACAACGCCATAGAGGCTACCATCAGCAAAATCCCGCGCAAATTATCTGACTGCATCAGGATTTCCGAGTCGGTACGCCAAGCAGCTCCAGCCGGTGCCCGATCAGCCGATACCCCAGCCGCGCCGCGATCTTTTCCTGCAACGCCTCGATCTCGGGATCGACAAACTCAATCACCTGGCCCGAATTGACGTCGATCAGATGATCATGATGGTCGCGCTCAGCATCCTCGTACCGCGCCCGCCCGTCGCCGAATTCGTGCTTGTCCAGTATTCCGGCCTCTTCAAACAGCTTGACCGTCCGATAGACCGTCGCCAGTGAAATCTTGGGGTCCACCTTGGCTGCGCGCGCATATAATTCCTCGACATCTGGGTGATCCTCGGACTCGCCAATGACCCGCGCCACAACGCGGCGCTGGTCGGTCATGCGAAGGCCGCGGGCTTCGCAGCGTGCGATAATGTCGGCCATGTGCGCTCCACCCCAAGTCCATCGGGCCTCAGTTCATCGGGGCTTTAAGGGAAACGCCGCGGCCCTGCCAGTGATTTCAAGCACGCCGACCCTTGACCATGCCCATCCCAAAGGCAAAGGCTGCGCGCGAAAGCGAGGGCATGATGCGCAAGGACAGACTGGATCAGATGGGCCTTGCAGTTCTGCTATGGGTAACGCTGCTGCTGGCGTTCAACCAAATCGTCATCAAGCTGGCCAATCAGGGCTTCCAACCGGTGTTTTTCGCGGGGGCACGGTCCACACTCGCGATTGTCTTCGTTGGTGGGTGGCTTTGGTATCGCGGCCTGCTGCGTCGCGTAAGATGGGCCGACCTTGGCCCCGGTCTGGCAATCGGCGCGATCTTTGCGGTTGAATTCCTTGGACTGTTCGTCGCCCTCGATCTGACCACCGTGGGCCGCGCCGCTTTGATAATGAACTCCATGCCGGTCTGGATGGGCATACTCGCGCACTTCTATTTGCCCGGCGAACGCGCCACCCCGGTCAAGGCGGCAGGTCTGGCCTTGGTCTTTGCCGGCACCGCCTGGGCGATCTTGTCGAAAAATTCCTCCGGCACCCCCAGCATTGTCGGTGACTTTTGCGCCCTCATCGGCGCGTGGGGTTGGGCCGGCACCGCGTTCCTAGCGCGCAAAACCCGCCTGAGCGTGGCCGGTCCCGAGGCGCAGCTGTTCTGGATGGTGCTCGTCTCGGCCCCCATCCTGCTGATCGCCGCGCCGTTCTTCGGTCCGCTGATCCGCGACATCCAGCCCATCGATTATTTCTGGCTAATCTTTCAGGCCGGCTT
>JBDSXE010000012.1:0-5896 GCA_039926325.1 Paracoccaceae bacterium
GGGCTGGTGCGGGCATGGTCACAGAAGATACCCTTTCAACAAACAGGCGTGACAGCTGCCCCGTCCCAATCTCGAGAATCGGCGCGTCATAGCACCAGCCGCGTGTCGCTCCAGATGCGGAACCCGCCGGCAAAGGCATTCGAGTTGTTGCCACGAACTGCCTTTGGCGGCAGCTTGTCCAGCCGGTCGACATTGCCGCCGCCGATCACGATGTAATCTGGCCGAAACGCCAGATCCAGCAGCTTCACCACACTGAATACATGATTGCGCCATTTCTTGTGACCGCGTTTTTGCAAGCTCGCTTCGCTCAGATAGTCCTCAAAGCTGCGGCCCTTGCGATAGGGCATATGCCCGACTTCCAACGGCATACACACATTGTCGACAACCAGCGCCGCGCCCAGCCCGGTGCCAAGGCCAAGAAACAACATCCGCCCGCCATGATAACTGCCGATGGCCTGCATCATTGCATCGTTGACAATCCGCAGCGGCGCATCGAACGTTTTGGTAAAGTCGAAGCTGGTCCAGCCGGTGCCAAGGTTGAATGGCTCAGCGAGAATGCGGTTGTGCAGCACTGGCCCGGGATAGCCAATCGTGACCGCGTCAAACTGCAATCCCTCGGCTATCTTCTGGACCTTTTTCACCATCTCGGCCGGGGTCAACTTTGGGCCCGAGTCTGACACCCGTTCGTCATCGCTCGTGTTGACGCGGATCTTGACGTGCGAGCCGCCGACGTCGATGGCCAGCACCCGCAGCGCGCTGCCTTGAACTGATTTGACGTTTTCGGTATCTAATGACATGATATTGATCGCTTTTCTGCATTTTAGTTTCAGGCCGATGGATTGATCCAGTCGCCCGGCGGCACAAAGGTTTCAAGCGCCGCTTCTGGACCCCAACTGCCACTGGTGTACCGCTCGGGCGCTTCGACCGGATCGAGCACAGGATCAAATATCCGCCACGCCAGTTCGACCGCATCCTGTCGCGTGAAAAGCCCCGGTCGCCCGGCAAGCGCATCGCGGATCAGCCGCTCATACGGCGCCACATCGGTCGAGGTTTCCTCGATCGCCGTCAATTCAACCGGTTCCCCCAACATGGCATCGCCCGGCTGCTTGCGGCGCGCGCCAATCCCGATCTCAAGTCGGGGCGTGATCCGAAATCGGACGTAGTTATGACCGTCTTTTGGCGTTTTATCAAAAATCGCAACGGGGGGCTGGCGAAATCTGACGACAATCTCGGTCACATGCACCGGCAACTCTTTTCCTGCACGCAGGTAGAATGGCACGCCTTGCCAACGCCAGCTGTCAATATGCAGCCGCACAGCGGCAAAGGTTTCCACATCAGAACCGGCCTTCACTCCCGGTTCCTGTTGATAACCTTCGAACTGCCCGCGCACAATGTTTGCGCGCGTCAGGGGTCGGATCGTCTTGAGCAACTGAACCTTTGCGTCGGTCAGATCCTCGGGTGCTTGACTGGCGGGCAGCTCGATCGCCAGCAGCAAAATTGCATTTAGCATGTGGTTTTCGACCACATCACGCAAGCAACCCACGCCATCATAGAATCGACCCCGGCCTTTGATGCCGAAATCCTCGGCCATAGTGATTTGCACACTTTCGACGTGGGTGCGGTTCCACAGCGGCTCTAGGAAGGAATTGGCAAAGCGGAAATACAACAGATTCTGCACCGCCTCTTTGCCAAGGTAATGGTCAATCCGGTAGATTTCCTCGTCAGGGAAATACCCGCGCAGTAAGGCACCAAGTGCCACTGCGGATTTCAGATCATGGCCAAACGGCTTTTCCACCATCAGCCGCGCTCCTTTGGCGATGCCCGCCGCGTCAAGCCCCTGCGCGACCGTCGCAAACATCGACGGGGGAATGGCCAGGTAAAATAGCGGGTGTTTGCACCCTTTTAGCGTTTCTGCCAGCTTTTCAAAGGTTCTGGCTTGCGCGTAGTCGCCCGAAACATAGTGCAGCAACCCCTCCAGCCGTTCCATCGCCGTGCCATCTGGCGTTGTGACATGCTCGCTGACCGCCTCGCGCGCCCGATCGATCAGTTGGGCGTCAGACCAGTCTTCGAGTGCCACGCCCATCACCGGCACAGTCAGCCGGTCTTGCTGGCACAACGCGTAAAGGGCGGGCAGGATCATCTTGCGCGCCAGGTCACCTGAGACCCCGAAAACCACCAGCGCGTCACAGCGGAATGTCGAATTCTCTATCACGCTCAAACCTTCTTTTCGTTATGCCCGCCGAAAGCATAGCGCATTGCCGATAACAGCTGGTTTGCGAAATCGGCATCACCGCGTGATGAGAACCGTGCAAAAAGTGCTGACGCCAGCACGGGCGCTGGCACCCCGACATCCGTTGCAGCAGCCAAGGTCCAACGCCCTTCGCCTGAATCCGACACGCGACCAGCAAACCCGGTCAGCTCGCGGTTCTGCTTCAGCGCGTCTGTCGTAAGATCAAGCAGCCAGGACGAGATCACGCTGGAATGGCGCCAAACCTCCGCAACCTCAGGCAGGTTGATGTCAAAGCGATAGTATTTCGGATCGCGCATCGGTGCCGTTTCGGCGTCCGCCTTCTGGGCGTCAGTTCCGGCATTGGCCGCGTGCAGCAGGTTCAAGCCTTCGGCATAGGCCTGCATCACTCCGTATTCGATGCCGTTATGCACCATCTTGACGAAATGACCGGCGCCCGCATTGCCACAGTGCAAATAACCAAGCGATGCGGTGCCGATGGCGGGTGCAGCACCCGGCCCGGCACCGGGAGCAAGGGTAGCAAAAATCGGGTCAAGCCGATCCACCGCCGGCTTTGGTCCTCCGATCATCAGGCAAAAGCCGCGCTCCAGCCCCCAGACGCCGCCGCTGGTTCCGGCGTCGATCACGGCGATACCTTGTGCAGACAGTTCTTCCGCAAGATCCACCGCGTCGCGATAAAAACTGTTACCGCCGTCGATCAGCGCATCGTCCCGTTGCATGTTTGCTGCAAGTGCTCGGGCGGCCTTGCCGGTGATCACGGCTGGCAACATCAGCCACACAGCGCGAGGCGGCGTCAGTTTGGTTAAGAGATCGTCGTATGAAGATGCGCCCGTTGCGCCCTCCGCCACCAGTTGTGCCACCTTGCTGGCGTTGGTATCGTAAACGACACATTCATGCCCAGCCTTCATCAAACGACGGGACATGTTGGCCCCCATCCGGCCAAGCCCGATCATCCCGATCTGCATTATTTTTTCCTTAAACTGGATTTTTCTGTTTAATCCGGCAGTCTTCGCGGATCGCACAATCGCCCCTTTGTCGTCTGGCACCTCGGTTCCGCTAGCCGTCGGCGATCGCCCCTTATGCGTTGCATTGCAGGTTGGTATACCAAACATTCAGCTTAGACTGGCACGATGGTCCGCGCAATTCGCAGCGCACCGTGGTCGCGAGATCGTGTCAGATGGCCGCACTCGCCTGCGACACGCCTTCAGCGCAAACGCTGAAAGGGTGGGTGGGGTTGACATCAGCGACATTGCCCAGTCGAGATCGCTACGGCAAGCAAGAATGGCTGATCTGTCCAGGCGGTACTGCCGTATCGCCGCTTTCCAGACCGTCGGCGATGGGCCGATCTGGTCAACATATACCTGCGCGGCGGACCGCGGCGGTCTCCCGCGTAACTTGTGGTGGCAAGCATTTCAGAGCCAAGAATCTTTGCGCGTGCAACCCGAAATGCGCCATCCTTGTGGGAAAAGCAATCGACGGAGGATTCCCATGCTAGACGAGACAACAACCAATCAGGTTGCGGCGTTCCTGACAGATTTCGGCGATGCACTCGCTGCAGGAGACGTTGACCGCGCCACCGCGATGTTTCAGGACGACTGCTATTGGCGTGATCTTGTCACTTTTACCTGGAACATCAAAACCGTCGAAGGCCGCGAAGAAGTGGCGGACATGCTGCGCCATCAACTGACAGCTACGAAACCGACAAACTGGCGGATTGCCGAAGGTGAAACGGCGACGGAAGAGGGCGGCGTAACGACCGCCTGGATCAGTTTCGAGACGGCGGTGGCGCGGGGCTACGGTTTGATTCGTCTGAAGGGCGGCAAGATCTGGACGCTGCTCACGTCGATGGTGGAGCTGAAGGGGCATGAAGAACCTTTGGGCTTTGACCGACCGCTGGGTGCGCGGCACGGGGCGGACAAGCATCAACCCACTTGGGCAGAAACTCGCGAGGCCGAGGCGCGGGAGTTGGGTTACGCAACACAGCCTTACGTGCTGATAATCGGGGGCGGGCAAGGCGGCATCGCCTTGGGCGCCCGGCTGCGGCAACTGGGCGTGCCCACGATCATCGTCGAAAAGAATGCCCGGCCGGGCGACAGCTGGCGCAACCGCTACAAGTCACTTTGTCTGCATGACCCGGTCTGGTACGACCATTTGCCCTACTTGCCGTTCCCGCCGAACTGGCCAGTGTTCGCGCCGAAGGACAAGATCGGCGACTGGCTGGAAATGTACACCAAGATCATGGAATTGAATTACTGGACGAAAACAACCTGCAAGCACGCCTCTTATGACGAGTTCACCCAAGAATGGACCGTGGTGGTGGACCGCGACGGTAGTGAGGTCACCCTGCGGCCCAAGCAGCTGGTGCTGGCGACGGGCATTGCGGCCAAGCCCCATATGCCGACCTTTCTTGGGATGGCGCAGTTCAAGGGCGATCAGCACCACTCCTCGAAACATCCCGGGCCTGATGCCTACAAGGGCAAGCGCGTTGTGGTCATCGGGTCCAACAACTCCGCCCATGATATCTGCGCCGCGCTGTGGGAGAATGATGCCGATGTAACGATGGTGCAGCGTTCTACGACCATGGTCGCGCGATCAGATACGCTGATGGAGCTGGGACTGGGCCCACTCTACTCTGAACAGGCACTGCGCAGCGGGATCACCACCAACAAGGCCGACATGCAGTCCGCCAGCATGCCACACCGGATCATGCACGAGTCCCAGATCCCGATTTGTAACGAGATGCGCGAGAGAGATGCCGCGTTTTATGCGGCCTTGGAAAAAGCCGGGTTCTGGCTGGACTTTGGCGATGACAACTCTGGTCTGACGATGAAATTCTTGCGGCGCGGGTCAGGGTACTACATCGACGTTGGCGCCAGCCAGTTGATCATCGACGGCAAGATCAGGCTTGCGCATGGCAATGTGAAAGAAATCACTAAGGATGCTGTCGTGCTGGAAGATGGCACGGTGTTGCCCGCCGATGTGATCGTCTACGCCACGGGCTATGGTTCGATGAATGGCTGGGCGGCAGACCTGATTGGGCGCGATGTGGCAGACAAGGTCGGCAAATGCTGGGGCTTTGGGTCTGACACTACCAAGGATCCCGGCCCCTGGGTGGGCGAACAGCGCAACATGTGGAAGCCCACAAAACAGGACGGGCTGTGGTTCCACGGCGGCAATCTACACCAATCGCGCCACTATTCGCAGTTCTTGTCGTTGCAAATTAAGGCTAGGATGGAAGGCATCCCGACCCCAGTATACGGCATCCCCGAGACCCATTTGTTGAATTGACCGGTTATGGATTCTTCGGTCCTCTAGGCACTTGGCCCACTATCTGGTGCACCAGGAGCACCGTCGCTCTTAGCAGAAGCGACGGTTCGCTGGCCTTTGCGGTCCCAATGTTGGACTCGGCGTGTCAACACTTGCAATTGCTCGGGTCGCTCCCGGCTAGAAGCAAACCCGCCGCAGAGTGTGAGGTGGCACGAAGTTCGTTTCGGGCGGGAAGCGGTCGTATGAAGATGCGGCGGCGCCCTAGAACCTTACGCGAAAGTGGTCACCGGACCTGCCAGACGCCGCTCGGTAGATCATCAAAACTTGTCACCAAAAGGGGGTGCCCGGCGCGGCGGCCCCATAAGATCTGACTTCAGGCTT
>JBDSXE010000013.1:0-3250 GCA_039926325.1 Paracoccaceae bacterium
TGCGCGGGGCGCTTATCGTCCCGAAAACCAAGCACCATGCTGCAATCGTCGAACCGGCAAAGGTTGGCGTGCTTCTGCGGGCCATCGACGAATATGAAGGTCGGCCTGAGACCCTTTTTGCTTTGAAACTGGCGCCGCACGTTTTTCTGCGACCCGGCGAACTGCGCCAGGCCCAGTGGAGCGAGATCGATTTCGCGGACAACATCTGGCGTATTCCCGCCGAACGGATGAAGATGAAACAGCCGCACACCGTGCCGCTGTCACGGCAGTCGCTCTATCTCCTCCGCGAGTTGCGCACCGTGGCCCGGCCCGGCGAATTTCTATTTCCGGCGCTTCACACGACGAAGCGATCGATCTGCGAGAATACGCTGAATGTGGCCCTTCGGCGCTTGGGCTACGGCTCAGACGAGATGACCAGTCACGGCTTTCGAGCGATGGCCAGCACGCTGCTGAATGAATCTGGCTTATGGCATCCCGACGCAATCGAGAGAGCCCTGGCTCATGGCGAAAAGGACAGGGTCAGGGCCGCGTACCACCGAGGCGCACACTGGGCCGAACGGGTCCGCATGGCGCAGTGGTGGTCTGATTATCTCGACGAGCTTCGATCGGGCGGCAAGGTGATCAAGGGCAAGTTTCGCCGCAAGAGCTAAATCATAGATAGCGGTCCACGGACCGCACCGTGGATCTCGAATGGGAAACTCTGGCCGGGCAAGGTTCGGGGGGTGCGAGTTGGATAGCTGTCGTTAGTCCGAGGTCAAATGCTGCGACCGGTGTCGACCAACTTTCGCCGTTCCGCTTTGGTGCCGGGAACGTCCGGTCACGCCAACAGCGGCCGTGGGAGCGCTGAAAACTTTACCGGCAGATCACATCGACATAGCGGACGCTAGTCCGCGATGCCGACGCGTTAGGCGTGTGACAATTCAGCAATGCGATCCCCTTTGACGGCGTTAATCGGCGTGCGCCATTCTCCTCCGACGCCGCCATTCCTATCTATGGTTAGAAGATTGGGGCAAAGACTTGGGGGGCTCCCAGATGAGCGACAACAATGCAGTTCTCGGCGAAGATGACGAGGAAATCGAGCAGCCCACTGAACCGCAGCCGCTCTATGAAGAGGTGACGGCTGACGACTTCGCGTCGGTCGATCTCAATGCGCTGACCGATAGCATGGCCCGCCTAGATCGGCATGCGCTGGTCGATCTGTTCTGGTCGAAGATCAAGGATGCGGCCGATGGTGGGGACGCGCGAGCCGAGCGCGTCTACCGTCTTGTCTCGGCTCTGGTTGGCCTGCATCTTCGTGTCGAAAGCGAAGGCGATCCGTTCGGTTTGCAGTGGCAGAACGGGACGCGGCGAACGGCGATCCCGCACGATTTCCGGGGCAACCAGAGCGAAATCCTCGCCGATCTCGCGCCCAGCATCATCCATCCGACGCTGCGTGCGCGCTTTGCGGACGTCGCCTATGAGACCGGCGTGCGCCGGGCCGGCCGAACGGCCGTCGATGCCTATTGCGAAGTCGCGCGCCGCATCGCCGATGGCAGTGCCGTGCTGGAATTTCCCGATATCGGCACGCGGGCCATGGACTGCGTGAAGCCGCTCGAACGCAGTTTCATGATCAATGCCCGTATCGCGAAGCGCGGCACGCTGGTCGAGCCGATTGCCGAAACACTGCGCCTCGCTTTCCACACCGCCATTGCCGAACGGGCCTATTTCCCGCTAGCCCAGCTCGGGCAGCGTGTCCTCCAGCATAAGCTGATCCCCGCCGAGGACGTCGCGGAAACCGCCGCCAATCTTGCGTCCACGGCAGTGCCGGATGGCTATCACATGGCGGTCAAGGAATGCTGGAACCTCGCGGCTGACGCCTATGATCGCGCGGGCGACGAGGATGCCAGCCGCGACGCCGCCATCAAGTCGATCGAACGGACGCTCGCCATGGCCGATACTGTGCCGTCGAGTTCGGCGAAGGCGCATTGGGTCAAGCGGGCGCTGCGCGAATTTCGCGCGCGTGGCGATGCCAAGGATCGCGTCGATGAGATGCGCCGCCGGCTGCGCGAACTTCAGGATAAGGCGCTCGACGAATTCTCGGGAATCCCGTTCAAGCTCGACGGGATCGAGGAGGTCCGCGATCAGACCTACGCGCAGTTCAAGGCGCTCAGCTTGTCCGATGCCATGCGGTCGATGGTCGGTTTCTCGAAGCCCGACGATGTCGAGAAGCTGAAGGCATTGGTACTCCGGCAGGCCAAGGACTTCCCGCTCTCGAACCTGTTCGCGACGAGTTACGCCGATCATGAAGGCCGCGAAGTGGCGCGGGGGCCGTCGCTCGACTTCGATGATCAGCCGAGCGAAGCTTGGTACAAGGAACACGGCATCCGGCACATGTCGATCGTCCGGCGCTTTCGGGTTCACGGCAATATCGAGCCCGCCCGCTAGGCGGTGCTGGAAAGGTTTTCGATCAACGAACAGAACATGCTGCCCATCGTCCAGATGAGCAGCTTCATCCCCGCTGGGCACCACCACATCTTCTCAGTCGGCTTCGCGCGACTATGGCAGGGCGACTATGCGACCGCCGGTCATCTGCTCTTGCCGCAGATCGAGAACTCGCTCCGCCATATCCTCCAGATGTCGGGGCGGGACTCATCGAAGATGGAAGAAGACGGCATCGAGGGCGATCGGCCGCTCAATATCCTGCTGGGTTATTGCCGCGCGGACCTCGAAGCGATCCTCGGCGTCGACATGGTGTGGGAACTCGACAGCCTGCTCAATTTCAGGCCCGGCCCCGCGCTTCGGCATGAACTGGCGCACGGCAAGATGGGCTGGAATGCCTTCTTCTCCGATGAAGCGATCTCGGCTTGCTGGCTGGTCTATCTGCTGACGGTCTCGCCGCTCCTGCGATATTGGGACAGCCATGTTGCGCCTGCGATCGCTGCGATGACGCCGAGCGGCGAGATTTGAACCCGTCAGCAATTTGGCCGCACGGTATCAGGTTGGGTCGGCCGGACGCTCGCGGACGCGCCGCCAAACCTCGCTCTGGGGAAAGGGCCGAACGACCTTGCCGCCGTCCGTGATCGGAAAGTCGGCGAACGACCAATTTAAGCCGTTCCCGAATGGGCCGCCGAACGACAGCTCCGGACGGGAGCCGCCGTTCGCATAGCGAGAAGCTGCGCTTGGCAAGTGCCAACTCCCCGCCGTTCAGGTGGCCAGCGCACGTTCCGGGAGCTGCCGAGCTTGGGATACTCGTTCAGCTTCTGCCTTGCTT
>JBDSXE010000014.1:0-5088 GCA_039926325.1 Paracoccaceae bacterium
CCGCGACCACACCTGCAAAAAGCGCCCCCATCAATCCCAAAAGGCCGAGCATCGCGTTACCCCTTCAGGCGTAATGAACGCCGTTAACCATGATGTCTGTTAACATATTGGTAATAAACACATATCGTGAAATCATGTTGGCAGAACTCAGCGGAAAAATCCATCCGCTTCGGGTATAGCTTGCCGTCAATCGCGTGGGCTGGTTAAGGAAGGGTGACGGCCACTCGCCCATTTCACCGGAAATTTTCCGGCCTTTCCATTTCGGGACAGATACCCTATACGCGCGCATCCACTGAACGGTGGAACCAAGGGCCTTGCTGGACGACATCCCGGCTTGCGCCGTCACACCAACCGCAAGGAGACGCCGATGTCGATCACTGTCGAACTGAAAACCCAACTGATCAAAGACTATGCGACCAAGGAAAACGACACCGGTTCACCGGAAGTTCAGGTTGCGATCCTGTCGTCGCGCATTGCCACGCTGACCGAGCATTTCAAGAGCCACAAAAAAGACAACCACTCGCGTCGTGGTCTTTTGATGATGGTCGCACAGCGCCGCAAACTGCTGGACTACCTCAAGTCCAAGGACGAGTCGCGCTACCAGTCGCTGATCACGCGCCTGAGCCTGCGCCGCTGATTTTTCCCTGAGGGGAACGGAACGCCCGTACCGAAAGGTGCGGGCGTTTATCATTCGGCCATGACGGCCAGCCAGTTTGATCGGGTAAGGCAAATCATACTGCTGTTCCTCGCGCCTTTAGCCTCGCGATGAACGCGTCCATCGCGAAGGGCTGCGATGGGCGACTCGCCCAGCCTTCGTCAAGCGCATTCTGAATCTCATCGATCGCCTGCTTGCGGAGCTGATCCCGCCGGATCAGATCGCGCAGTTGTTCGCTGACACTAGCGTAAGCGTCGCCACCGCCCTGTTCCTCGGCAAAGGAATTGAGATCGTCAGGCAGGGAGATGTTCATGGTAGCCATGCGCGGTAGGGTGGGGGATTGGCAAAGATCATCAATTCACCATGTCACCCCTTCCGCATTGGCCCCATCGAAGTTACCACTTGCCTGCTTCTTCGGCCGCCGCATCTGCCAGCATCCGTGCCGCATCCTGTGACAGGGGCAGATCCATGGCTCTGACGAGATCGTGTGCTTTCAAGCCAATGTCGCGCAGACCCTGCTCGGACAAGCTGCCATAGGCTGTCAGGACCAGCTTTCGCCGCCGCCATTCCCCAAAACGGAAAGCGAATGCGGCAAAGGCGTGGGCCAGTCCCGAATGGACCAAAGCGACGTGACGGGAAAACTCAAGCTGCGGGGTCATGACAGTCACCTTTCAACGGGTTGCGATGGGGCGATGCTGACAGGCGCTGCGTCTTGCGGCCAGTTCCGGGGAAGCAGTAACCTGCTATGGTTTTCGAACTGGTCGCGCACGGCCGTTCGCCTGTATGCTGCATCCGCGAGGAGGCCGAACCATGACATCCAAGCCCTACGGGACGATCTGCGCCCTGTCGAAAGCGTGCGAAATCATCGAGCCGCGCTGGACCCTGCCGATCCTGAACCAGATGTGGAACGGCTATACCCGCTTCAGCGACATCCGGCGCGCAGTCGGAAACATCTCTCCGGGGGTGCTGTCGAACCGCCTGACCGAGATGGAAAAGGCAGGCCTGGTCGAACGTGTCGCCGATCGCGCCAAAAGGACGGTGGACTACATCCGGACCGACAGAGCCGTCGAACTGGAGCCAATGATGGACGCCTTGGCGATGTGGGCGCAGCGCAACATCGACGCTGAAATGGCTCTGGCCGATAGTGACCTGTCGCGGATGATGTGGGTCCAAGGCAAAAGGATCCGCAGCTCGGTGTTCCCCGCACGGCGGATCGTCATGCGGTTCCATTTCTCGGATGAGAAGGGGCCGTTTCCGGTTTACTGGCTGGTCAGCGAACCGGGAACCGACACTGAACTTTGCATTCTGGTGCCGGACCTTGACGTGGACCTTTATCTTGAGACCACCAAGACCTCGTGGAACGCCATCTTCCTCGGGCGTTCGACAGTTGCACGCGAAATTGACGCTGATCGGTTGTTTGTCACCGGCGACGCACTGTTGATCCGCACGATGGATCAATGGATGCCGCGCTCGGCCTACGCCGACGTTGACGGCATCCGGATGCTGCCTGCCGCCGAATAGCCTTTGATGCCACGCCCCTTCCCAACCCGGCCGTTTTGCTGTATGCGCCCGCAATCTGCGACGTGAGGCCATGCCCCCGGCCACATGCGAAGGATTGGGGGGCGGCGGCAATGGGGCCGCCAGCAAAAGGGGGACGGCGGCAAAGGGCCGCTGGATGCCTCCGGTAAGGATAAGAATGTTTAACGTAACGCGAAAATCAATCCAGTGGGGCAATGAAACCCTGACACTGGAATCGGGCAAGGTTGCCCGTCAGGCCGATGGCTCTGTCATCGCCACGGTTGGTGAAACCTCGGTCATGGCCAACGTGACCTATGCGCGCCAGCCTAAGCCGGGGCAGGATTTCTTCCCGCTGACCGTGCACTATCAGGAAAAATACTACGCTGCGGGCAAGATTCCCGGCGGCTTTTTCAAGCGTGAAGCGCGGCCTTCCGAAAAGGAAACGCTGACCTCGCGCCTTATCGACCGTCCGTGCCGCCCGCTGTTCGTCGAAGGCTTCAAGAACGAAGTCCTCGTCATGGCAACCGTGCTGTCGCATGACCTGACCAACGACCCGGATATCGTCGCCATGATCGCCGTATCCGCTGCGCTGACGATTTCCGGCGTGCCGTTCATGGGTCCGATTGGCGCCGCGCGCGTCGGCTTCTCCAAAGGGGCCTATGTCCTGAACCCGTCGGTTGACGACATGCACGTCCTGCGGAACAACCCGGACCAGCGTCTGGACCTTGTTATCGCTGGCACCAAAGACGCCGTGATGATGGTCGAATCGGAAGCTTACGAGCTGACCGAAGACGAAATGCTGGGTGCGGTGAAGTTTGGCCATGCGGCCATGCAGCCGGTCATCGACCTGATCATCGACTTTGCCGAACTGTGCGCCAAAGAGCCGATGGACTTTTCTCCGCCGGACTATTCCGTGCTTTATGCCAACGTGAAAGCCGCGGGCGAAGTGCAGATGCGCGCCGCTTTTGCGCTGCGTGACAAGCAAGAACGCACCACCGCCATCAGCGCCGCCTCGGCTGCGATCAAGGCCACGTTGTCTGCCGAAGATCTGGCCGATGCGAACCTTGGTTCCGCGATCAAAAAGCTGGAAAGCTCGATCCTGCGCGGTGACATCATCAACGGTGGCGCGCGTATCGACGGTCGTGACAACAAAACCGTTCGCCCGATCAGTGCGGAAACCGGTATCCTGCCGCGCACCCACGGTTCGGCTTTGTTCACCCGTGGCGAGACGCAGGGTCTGGTCGTGACCACGCTTGGCACCGGCGAGGATGAGCAGATCATCGACGCCTTGCACGGCAATTCGCGGTCGAACTTCCTGCTGCACTACAACTTCCCTCCCTACTCGGTTGGCGAAGTGGGTCGTGTGGGCAGCCCCGGTCGTCGCGAAATCGGCCACGGTAAACTGGCATGGCGGGCGTTGCAGGCGGTTCTGCCGGCAGCCACCGACTTCCCCTACACCATCCGTGTTGTCAGCGAGATCACCGAGTCCAACGGCTCGTCCTCGATGGCTTCGGTCTGCGGCGGTTCGCTGTCGATGATGGACGCGGGCGTTCCGCTGAAATCGCCGGTCGCTGGCGTGGCGATGGGTCTGATCCTGGAAGACGATGGCCGCTTTGCCGTTCTGACCGATATCTTGGGTGATGAAGACCACTTGGGTGACATGGACTTCAAGGTTGCGGGCACAGCCAACGGCATCACCACGATGCAGATGGACATCAAGATTGCGGGCATCACGCCCGAGATCATGGCGCAAGCCTTGGCACAGGCGCGCGATGGCCGTCTGCACATCCTGGACGAAATGAACAAGTCGTTGAGCGCCCCTGCTGGCTTTAGCGAATACGCGCCCAAGATCGAAACTCTGTCGATCCCGACCGACAAAATCCGTGAAGTCATCGGGTCCGGCGGCAAGGTCATCCGCGAAATCGTGGAACTGTCCGGTGCCAAGGTCGATATCAACGACGACGGCATGATCAAGATCGCGTCCAACGATGCGGCGGCGATCAAGCGGGCCTATGACATGATCTGGTCGATCGTGGCAGAGCCGGAAGAAGGCAAAGTTTACACCGGCAAAGTGGTGAAACTGGTCGATTTCGGCGCGTTCGTGAACTTCTTCGGCAAGCGTGACGGTCTGGTGCATGTGTCGCAAATCGCGAACAAGCGTCTGAACCACCCGAACGAGGCGCTGAAAGAAGGTCAGGAAGTGAAGGTTAAACTTCTGGGCTTCGACGACCGCGGCAAGGTTCGCCTTGGCATGAAGATGGTCGATCAGGAAACCGGTCTGGAAATCGCGGAAGCCGCAGAGGCGTAAGCTGCGGTTCCGACTGGAAAGAAGGCCCCGGCGGTGACGCTGGGGCCTTTTCGTTTCGGTGTATCTAGTCTGCTGTCGGCGTCAGCGTCTCGTCCCCGACCGCATTCACGCCAGACACCGTCCAGGTGCCGACCAGCGAACCATCGGCCTGCACCAGATAGATCACCAAGCCGACTTTGCCGTTCAGCTCATAGCCAGCCGTAAAGGCATTTTCGTTCCGCATGCAGATACCGGAGGAGGTGGTGCCGCCAGTGTGCCACACGATCTCGCAAGTGACTTTGCTGGTCAGGGTGATCTGGGCGTCGCCCTCGTAGCTGGTGCCGTCCAGATTGGTGCCCTTGACCAGATAATGCCCGCCGATGTCCTGAGCCGTCGCCCAATGGGCCGACATCAAAAGTGCCGCCGCCGCCAGTATAGCCTTCATCTTGATCCCCAGTTTCCAATAAGCTGATTCTGGCACATATCTGCGCATACTTGCGGCAAATCGCAACCCTTTGGCCCGACTCTCGCAGCAACTTCCTGGTGACAATTTCTGCGGCAGTTTAAAATTATTCTCGAAGAAACGGACGATTTTTGCCAAATTATTGCACAATACGTGCAAGATAAC
>JBDSXE010000015.1:0-4600 GCA_039926325.1 Paracoccaceae bacterium
AAATGTGGTAAATGAAAATCGGTATCATATTGATAACGCAGTAAGATATTAAATGTCCAAATCTGGACGCCTGCCTATTTGACGCCGATTCCGGCGCTTAGGCCGCCATCAATCCGGTAGTCGCTGCCGGTGATGAACCCAGCCTTGTCGGACGCAAGAAAGGCGACCAGTTCCGCCACCTCGTCCGGCTCGCCAATCCGTCCGATCGGATGCGCCGCCCCAAACCGCTGAAACGCCTGATCGACCGAGACACCTTCGCCGCCATAAGTTCGGGCCGCCAACTCCAGTATAGGTGTCCGCACCGACCCCGGACTGACCGAGTTCACGCGGATTTTCTGATCCGCATGATCCAGCGCCATCGCGCGGGTCAGCGCATGAATGGCCCCCTTGGTCGCCACATAAGCCGCGACATTCTGCTGGCAATTAAACCCCTGAACCGACGAGATGTTGACGATAGCCCCGCCGCCGCGCTTGACCATTTCCGGCACGCCGTAGTGCCCGGTCAAATATATCGAACCGACGTTGACAGCCATGCAGCGTTGCCAAACCTCGAAATCAGTTGAGACGACGGTGCCAAACGGATGCACCGCAGCGGCATTGATGATGATGTCCAACCCACCAAACCGGCCGACCGCCTCTGCCACCGCCGCACCCACATCGTCCTGCACCGACACGTCGGTCGTGCGCGGATGGATCGCCAGTTTGCGCGCCGCCGCATCCCCCGCCATGGCCGCATTCGCCACCTCGTCTATCCCGCAAGCCAGCACGATAGCCCCGCCCTGTGCCAACCGGACGGCGCACGCCATCCCGATCCCGGTCGTGCCGGTGACCAGTGCCACTTTTCCTGTATATTCCATGCCCATTTTCCTTATCTGCGCCAAGACTACCCTCCGCTTGCGAAATAGCCAGTGATGTGGTCCAACAAAAAATCACGCGGCTGCTTGCTTGTGGGGAGAAAAAAATGGACCTGATGCGCGAAGCCCTTCGCTGGTACGGGCCGGATGATCCGGTATCGCTGGACAACGTGAAACAGACCGGTGCCACCGAAGTCGTGTCCGCCCTGCACCACATCTACGATGGCAGGACGTGGCCCGACGCCGCGATTGCCGCGCAAAAGGCGCTTGTCGATGCGTCCGGATTGCAGTGGAACGTGGTCGAAAGCATCCCTGTTCACAACCATATCAAGATCGCCGGGCCAGACCGCGCCAAGTACATCGGCTGGTACAAGGACACCATCCGCGCCTGTGCGCGGCAGGGCATTACGACCATCCGCTACAATTTCATGCCAGTGGTTGACTGGACCCGCACCGACCTGACCTACCGCATGCCATCGACCGGCTATGCCCTGCGGTTTGATGCCATCGATTTTGCCGCCTACGACCTGTTCGTGCTGCGCCGCCCTCGCGCCACGCAAGATTACACCAACGCCCAGATCGCCGCCGCCGAAACCCGCTTCAAGACGCTGTCAGAGGATGCGATCAGCCGCATCGAGCGCATCCTGATCGCAGGTTTACCCGCGACCGAGCGCAGTTATAACCGCGCCAGCTTTCTCGACGCCCTGCTGGAGTATGACGGTATCTCCCCCGACGATCTGCGCGCCAACCTCGCGCATTTCCTGGCCGAGATCATCCCCGTCGCCGCAGACAGTGGTGTCCAGATGTGCATCCACCCCGACGACCCGCCATTCAGCTTGTATGGTCTGCCACGTGTAGTCTCAACCGCCGCCGACGTCCGCTTTATCCTGTCGTCTCCTGACCAAATGGCCAACGGCCTGACTTTCTGCACCGGGTCGTTCGGCACGCGTGCCGACAATGATCTTGTCGCGATGGTCCGCGAATTTGGCCCGCGCATTCACTTTGTCCACCTGCGGAATGTCACCCGCGAACCGGATGGCTCGTTTCACGAATCCGACCACCTTGCCGGGTCGACCAACATGCCCGCTATCGTTATCGCGCTGATGCAGGAACAGCAGCGCCGCCGGGACGAGGGCCGTGCCGACTGGCAACTGCCGATGCGCCCCGATCACGGGCACCTTCTGGCGGATGATATTGGCAAGACGCGGATCAATCCCGGTTACTCGCTTATCGGGCGGCTCAAGGGTTTGGCGGAACTGCGCGGCGTGATGCACGGCGTCATGGCGATGGAGGCGTCGTGACAGCGGCCACCTGACCGGCCACGATGGCGGGCAGTTCCGCGAAGTTGGCAAAGGCGGCCCGGTGGGGCAGGCTGGCGACCGGTGCCACACGATACCCCTCGGTGAACAGCAGCAACGGTATTCCGGCGGCGGCGGCGGTCTGCGCGTCAACCTCGCTGTCGCCAACATACAGCGCGGTCTTCGACCCCAGCAAATCCACCACGGCCAACAACGGCGCTGGATGTGGTTTGCGTTCGGGCAGGCTGTCGCCGCCGATGATCGCCTGAAAGAACCGGTCCAACCCCAGGGCGTGCAAAATGTCTCGTGCCGCCGCTGCAGGTTTGTTGGTGCAAACCCCCATCGCGTGACCCGCAGCCTGCAGTTCCGTCAAAGCCGCCTCAACGCCGGGATAAACAATTGTCAGGACCGACGACGCTGCCTCGTAATGCCGCATGAACCGGCTGATCAACTCGGCCCGGCGCGGCGGATTAGCCGCCTCGTTGCGCGCTGCCATCACCCGGTCAATCAGAACCGGCACTCCGTTCCCAATGAAGCTGCGTATCTGGGCCAAGCCAAGCGGCTCGCAACCCATGTCAACCAAAGTCCGTGCCACGGCGGCGTGAATATCCGGCGCACTGTCGATCAGCGTGCCGTCAAGATCAAATATGATCGCGGTCATGTAATCGGTCTTTCATTGCGATGTGCGACGGTCACTTTGCGCTGGTATCTGACGCCCGCAATCTCGGCAACTTGGTCGCTTGGGCCTGAGATGGATCTTCCGCCAATTTCCGACTTCGGTGAAGTGATCATGCTATCGGCGGACTACTGCCTTAGCCTGCTATGCGCTATTGAACAGCATCAGCCGAAGGCGGCAGCCTGCAGAATGTAAATTTGGCCGAATTGGAGTGACCCAAATGCATGATAACCCGACGTCGTCTAACGAGGTCGCCCCGCAATGGACCTTCTCGTCGATCTATGGCGGTGAATACTCCTCTGCCGATCTGGCGGGAAAGCCGATCCTGCTAGTCAACACCGCATCGCTGTGCGGCTTCACCCCACAGTATGCCGGTCTGCAAAAGCTGTACGATACCTACAAGGCCGAAGGATTAGTGGTTCTGGCGGTACCTTCCGATGATTTTGATCAGGAAAAGGCCGATGATGAAGAGGTCAAAACATTTTGCGAACGGACGTTCGGTATCAATTTGCCGATGACCGTGATCTCTTCCGTCAAGGGTCGAAATGCACATCCGCTGTACCAGTGGCTGCACGACAAGGCGGGTTTTACCCCGGAATGGAACTTTGACAAAGTTCTGCTCGACCGTTCGGGGCGTGTTGCCGGAACATGGCGTTCGGTCGAAGAGCCATTGGGTGGTGCAATCGAACAAGCCGTGCAACGCGCCGTATCCGCCGGGTAAATCTGTTTCCGAGCGAACGTTCAGCTTGCCCCAGTAAGCCATAAATTGCAACGGCGAGGTTTCCCCCGCCGCTGAAGACACCGCTGAAACCTCAGTTCATGACAAGGACTGGCTTGTCCTTGTAATCGGCAGGGAAATACGACTTCAGGTCGGCAACTTTCGGCAAATCGTTGGCTACAATGTACGGATAGCTCGGGTTCAGCATCAGGAAGTCCTGATGATAATCCTCTGCCTTGTAGAACGTCGCGCCGGACTCGATCTTGGTCACGATCGGCGCACCGAACACGGCAGCGCCGCCCAATTGCGCGATGTACGCCTTGGCGATGTTGGCCTGCTCAGCAGTCGTCGGGAAGATCGCCGAACGGTACTGTGTGCCACTGTCCGGCCCTTGACGGTTCAGTTCTGTTGGGTTGTGGACGACCGAGAAATAGATCTGCAACAGATGGCCGTAGGTCACCTTTGACGGATCATAAACGATCTGCACCGATTCAGCATGGCCGGTCGACCCGGTGCTGACCGTGTCGTAGCTTGCCGTCGCCGCATCCCCGCCCGCATAACCTGAGGTCGCGCTCACGACGCCGTTCACATGCTGGAACACGCCCTGTACACCCCAGAAACATCCGCCCGCCAAGATTGCAGTCTCGGTTCCCGACTTCGCCGCTTCGTCCACGGCGGGGGCGGGGATTGCTACACCTTCATCGGCAAGACTTGCTGTCACGGGCATCACGAACCCTACGCCAACCACCGCCGCCAGCATCAACGCCGCAACCGAGGCCATCCGCCCCAAACCCGAACCTGATTTTTCACGCATTTTCTGTCCTTTCAACCTGAATAGAAGCTGACTGATCGCCCTAATCACGCGGCAGCGGGATGGAATTTCAACGCAACGCCGTTCATGCAGTACCGCAAGCCGGTCGGCTGAGGCCCGTCAGTGAAAACATGCCCCAGATGTCCGCCACACCGGCTGCAATGCACTTCAGTCCGCTCTGTCAACAATGTGCTGTCGCTTGCCGTGCCAATCCCGCCCTGCAGCGGTTGCCAGAAGCTTGGC
>JBDSXE010000016.1:0-12724 GCA_039926325.1 Paracoccaceae bacterium
GATCAGCGAGGGGAAATTGGGCGCAAAGCCGCCGGCAAGGCCAAGTTGACCTGTCCCTGACGGAAGACCATCGCAACCCATTGCACTACAACACTTGTTGACGAAATGTCGCAGTCGCCGAGCACACATTACTCCCGGAACTCGGCGGTTTTTTTGTAAGGAAACGTTACATATGTAACGGAATTACGCGGGATTTTCTGATTTCCCTGCGAATCATACCCCGGTGCTATGGTTGTTTCTTAAGCAGAACGTGGATGACCACGTCGCAGCGTTTCTGGGGGAGCTTATGGATATCATCTCCAAGCGGAGTGGTCCGCGCGAAGAAGACAAGCATGCCAAGGCGCATGTGCGCCAGAACTGGGGCACGATCGAAAAGCTCGCCGACCAGATCAGCGGCGGCAGCTATTCGGCCAACAAGGCGCGTGTCGGCGGCAAAAAGGACGGACCGCAAGCTTCTGGCCTGATATTCGTTGATCAAAAGGCACGGCCCCGTGTCGATGTGCCCGAGCCCTATCTGCGTATCAGCCTTAATGGGCGGGTCGTACTAGTGGACAAGAATTCCGGCATCCAACTGCATTTTCTTGGACAGTTGAAACGCCACAACGGCGTGGTGCGCTTTGAAATCGCCACCAAAGCCAACGGCTATATCTCCGCACTAGACCCCGATCTGGAGGCGTTGATCCTTGATCTGGCCGACAAGCCGGTAGACCGTGCTTATACGGAAGACAGCTTGAGCTGCGACCTGAAAAGCCGCCTTAGTCTTGATTAGGACAGTACGGCACTTGAGTTTCCGCCGCAGATGCCAGCTTCGCCACAGTTAAATCCAGAGAGGATTTAAGAATGTGCCCCGATATGCAGACCCGAACTAGCCGATCACGCCTTATGTTCGACTACTCCGAGGTCAACGCCAAAGAGACTTCCCGGGCCTGGAACCGCTTTGTCGCGGATCGCGACGCACCGAGCGTCCCGATGACCGGCGTGCGCTCGATGATCTACCAGTCGTGGCTACGAAGCACCTCAACCGGGATCAAACCAGAGCAATATGCGGCGCCCACGCTGGACTCTGTCCCGCAGGCCCGCAAATCCAAACATGACAATTCCGACCTGCGCCGTGCCACGCAGGAATCGCTGATGCACATCGGTGGAATGTTGTCCGGCGCGGAAGCGATCCTGCTTTTGACCGATCGTGACGGAGTCATTTTAGATACCGTCGGTGACACCTCGACTCTCGACAAAGCCAACCGCATCAACCTGCGTGTCGGCGGGATATGGAGCGAGCAAGCGTCTGGCACCAATGGCATCGGCACTGCGCTTTGGGCTGGCCAGCCGGTCTTTGTGCATGGCGAAGAGCATTTCTGCGAGGGAATGAAGGCATGGAGTTGCGCCTGTGCGCCGATCCGCGATCCAGTAGACCGCAGCATCATCGGTGCCATCAACCTGTCCGGCCTGACCGCGATCTTTCAGAAACACAACGCCGCGTTTGCCGCCACCGCCGCACGCGAGATCGAGATTGCGCTAGAGCGGGAACAGTCAATCCTACACCTGCACCTGCTGGAATCGATCATCGGCACCGTTCCAATGCAATCCGGTCCCACGGGCGAGGGCATCGCCGTCGTAGACAGGTTTGGCCGCCTGATCTTCAACCGCAACTGCGGCAGCCTGCCACAATTTGCGGGCTCGGGCGCGGTCGTCAAGAACGGTACCAAGCTTTTCAACCTGTCAGCTGAATTGTCCGAGGCCAGCATTCTTTCGGCGCTGCCGGTCGACCATACCTGTCAGGAGATCCGCCTGATCAATATTGAAGGCGTCGTCAAGGGCGCAGCACTGGTCTTCAAATCCCCAAACCATGTCACGCGGCCCACGACGCGCCTTGCTCCGCTGCCCGGCACGGTATTGCGCGGTACCGATCTGAAGATCGTGGGCAAAAGCGATGCGATCCTTGAGGCGGTGGACACCGCAAACCGTATCGCTACGGCCAGATTGCCGATCTTGATCGAAGGCCAAACTGGCGTCGGCAAAGAGCTTTTCGCCCGCCTGATCCATTCGCAACTGCCACCGCAGCTTTTTGCGGCCGTCAATTGCGGCGCGGCTTCGGTTGCAACGCTCGGCGCGGCACTGGAAGGCGCTATGTCCGTCGCCTGCGCGCCCACGCTTGTGTTGGACGAGATCGGCGAATTGCCGGCAGAAATTCAACCTTTCCTTCTGCGTGCCCTGGAACAGCGCAGCAATGGACAGGCCGACGATGGCCACGGCTTATCGGTGATCTCGCTGACCAACCGCGTCATGCTGGATGAGGTCGAGGCCGGGCGCTTCCGCCGCGACCTGTTCTATCG
This sequence comes from Paracoccaceae bacterium, assembly GCA_039926325.1. Taxonomy (GTDB): domain Bacteria; phylum Pseudomonadota; class Alphaproteobacteria; order Rhodobacterales; family Rhodobacteraceae; genus Stagnihabitans. Next base: position 2,334 of record JBDSXE010000016.1, read on the forward strand.
CCTTGGCACCATCACGCTGACTATTCCGCCACTGTCCGAACGGGGTGATGACATCCTGCTGATCGCCGAGCACTACAATCGCAAGATAAGCATCGAGTCCGGCCGAGAGGTGTTGATCCTGCGGTCAGACGCGCAAGAGGCGCTGATGACCCACAATTGGCCCGGAAACGTACGTGAATTGCGGAACGTCATCTCTGGCCTGCACTTTCTCAGCAAAGATCGCACCATCACTCTGACGGATCTGCCGCGCGATCTGGTACAGCGGCGCGTACCTGCCCTGTCCAGCCCCGCTATCGAGGGTGCCAATCCGGAGTCGCTAAAAGAGGCTGAATCGCAAATTATCCGCGCCACGCTGACGGCCCAGCGCGGCAATCTAAGCCGCACCGCAGCGATGCTGGGCATTTCCCGTCCCACCCTTTACCGCAAGATGGACGCCTACAAAATCGCCGTCCGTAAACCTGGCTAAGGCAGTCAGCCCGCTAAAGATAGCGTCCACCGCGCTGCAACACTTCGATCTGATAGCCGTCAGGGTCGGCCACAAAGAAGAATTGCGCGATCAATGTGCCGCCCGGCGCGAAATCCACCAACTTGCGTGGCGCTAGTCCAGCTTCGGCAAAGCGGGCATGCTCGGCGGCTGCATCGGGAACTGATACCGCCAGATGGCCATAACCATCCCCAAGGTCATACGCCTCGATCCGCCCCTTGTTCACCGTCATCTCGACTTCAAAGTCGGATTCAGGGTTGGAAAGGTAGATCAGGACAAAGCTGTCGAACTCCATCCGGTCCGCCACCCGCAGGCCGAATGCCTTTTAATAAAACGCCACTGAGCGCGCCTCGTCGAGCACTCTGATCATACTGTGAATGGCCTTTGCCATATCGGTCCCCCGTTTCGCCACCCGCAAATCGAGCTGACGGTTACAGATGTTGCGGCGCATGGTAGTTGCCGTAAAGTGTACATTCTTGTGGACAGTTTTCGATTGGGTAGCCGCCTTTCGCACAAAAACCCTGCCCACCGGCGGAACAAAAGGGGGATCTGTCGCGGTTTCGTTCCAGTTACTTATAGCGGTTTGTTTTTAGTCTGGTGCGTGACAATTAACGCATCATTGACGGGGATCGGGCAGCCGTTGGTTAATGGGAGCCGCCAATGCCGGATACTACCGCACGGGCCAAAAGATCAGCTGCACGTGTTGACCGCTCTCTGGAATATACGATCTGAAATCTGTCATCGAACTTCATTCGATCTGGCGCCAGTGCGCGCAACTGCGCGTTTCGCACCGAGTCCGCTGCATAATGGGTCGGCAAAAAACCAATAAAGGCCCCCGACAACAGCAACAGCAGCGTTCCCTCCATGTGGGCCGTCACAGCGTTCCAGTGGAAATCCACGCCGCAAATCGGGGCCTCCTGCATGTAAGATCGCCCCGCAAAAGCCTGTGCAGCCAGCAGATCCGGCGTCAGATCGGCATTCTCGCATGTGAACAACGGGTGGCCCATGCCGCAGTACAGATTTTGCGTTTCCGCAAACACCTCTTGGGATCGCATCTGCGACAGCTGCTGCTGGGCTGGCATCAAGACGATCTGGTAGCGCCCGCTCAAAACACCTTGCGACAAAACCTGAGGCGCCGCGATATCGATATCAAGATGCACTCTCGGTGCCTGACGCGCAAAGTTGCCGATAGCCACCTGCAGATTGAGCGCGTCATTCGTGACCATGGCGTCGACGGTTCCAAACCGAAGCCGTCCGGTCAACTCACCCTGAATATCCCCCACGGCCCCTTGAAACCGTTCAATCGAACCAAACAGATCCAGCACAGCAGAGTAAATCTGCGTGCCCTCATTGGTCATATGGAACCCGCTGCGCCCACGTTCACACAGCCGTACGCCGAGCCGTTCTTCCAGGTGGCGCATGTGTACCGAGATCGTCGCCTGACTCATTCCCAAGCTGGCTTGCGCCGCCGAAAATCCGTTGCAGCGCACGATTTCGGAAAACACATGCAGCAGCCGCAACTCAATATCGCTGAGTGCTGCTTTCCTTGCAAGACTGGTAGGAATAGCTGGCGTCATACATAGAGAAAATCACAAGTAAACATAAAAACATAGGTATTTTTCAATTAATAGCAGCGCGTTTACTGCTGCGATATGCAAGTAAAGGGTAAGTCATGGCCGAAAACTCCTACGATAGCGGGCGGCTGAATCTACCATTCGTCGGCATTTGCACCTTTGGCAAAAGCCCGTATCAGCCGGATTGGGACAAGATCGACGCAGATGTCGCAATCTTGGGCGCACCGTTCGATTTCGGCACCCAGTGGCGGGCGGGCGCGCGCCTTGGTCCGCGTGGCATTCGCGATGCCTCTACGCTGTTTTCCTTTGGGCACGGCGGCGCTTATGACTTTGAGGATGACGTGACCTATTTGCCGGCTGACACGGTACGTATGGTCGATCTTGGCGATGCCGATATTGTACATACCGATACCGTGAACTCTCATGCCAACATCGAGTACGGCGTTCGCAAGATCCTTGACGCAGGCGCACTGCCGGTGGTGCTGGGCGGCGATCACTCTATCAACATTCCCTGCGTCAGCGCCTTTGAAGATGACTGCGCCAAGAATGGCCCGATCCACATCGTGCAATTTGACGCGCATCTTGATTTTGTCGATGTGCGCCACGGTGTGCGCTTCGGCCACGGCAATCCGATGCGTCGCGCCGCTGAAAAACCCTATGTGACGGGTCTGACCCAGCTTGGCATCCGCAACGTTTCGTCCACCGCCAAGGATGGCTATGACGCGGCGCGCGCGATGGGATCTGACATTCTGTCGGTGCGCCACATCCGCAAGCTGGGCGTTGAGGCTGTGCTGGCACGGATCCCGGCGGGCAGCCGCTACTATGTGACCATCGATATCGACGGCTTTGACCCCTCGATCGCACCTGGCACCGGCACCCCTTCCCACGGCGGCTTCACCTATTACGAAGTGTTGGAATTGCTGGCGGGTCTGGCAAATCGTGGCCCGATTGTCGGCATTGATCTGGTCGAGGTGGCCCCGGATTATGATCACTCCGGCAGCACCACGATCCTTGCAGCACAAGTACTGATGAATCTAATTGGCCGGGTCATGCACGCGCGGCGGGCTTAGGCCATGGGCCGCGGCATCGGTTTTGCCGTGGCGCAGGGATTTGCCCGATTTCGACCGCGTCGTCGCCATCAACCTGCGCGGCGATGTCTGGTTCGCCCCATGGAAGTGATCGCGGCACATGCGCCTGGGGTTGTCGCCGGCGGCACTTGGACGCCGCGAGTGGATCGGCTGCCGTATTACACAGCGCCCGTGACGACGCGTTGAAGAGCCGCTGAAGGCGGGACCAGGGTGACGGGCTTTGCCTGGGGTGAACAGAAGCGACCGCGCGGCACGCGGTGAAAAGGGGAGGAACGGAAATGGATACCAACGATCAGGTATGGCAGCGCGAGATTGATCGCCGCGCAGCAGTGTATGACGACCTTGACGCGCGCGGAGCATGGCAGGGGGCAATGCGCGCATCCGACTATCTTGCGTTACTGGCGCTGACCGTGGCGCTGGTCGTTGGCTTTTGGGTCTGGGGGTAAGGCTATGGCAAACATCGAAACTGATTTCAGAGCCGGCGCCGAACGGGGCGATGCACCTCTTTTGCCGTCCGAGCGTCTTTGGGGGTTCTGGGAGTTCTCTTATGCCAACTCCGCGCTGGCAATTGCCACATGGGCCTTTCTGATCGGTGGGGCAGTCGGGTTATTCGTCGGACCGAAAGAAGGCATCATTGCCATCGTCATCGGCAATATCATCGGCGTAGTGATAACAGCGCTTGCCACCTGCAGTTCAGCTGGAAAATATGGCGTCGAGCAGTTCGTAACGCTACGCAGTCAGTTCGGCACCCAAGGCAGCCGACTGGTTTACTTTCTGGCAGTCATCTTCCTGACTATGGGTTGGCTGGCAGTGTTGGGCATGATGTTTGGTCGCTCCATCGACGGGCTGACCGCTTTGGTCGGGGGCACCACGGCATCTCCAACCGGCATGAAGACCACCATTGCGGCCATTGGTGCGATCTTGTTGACTTGGTTCATTGTCGCCAAAGGCCCGACCTCGATCAAGGTTTTCAACATGATCGTCGCGCCAGCGTTGGTTCTGTTGATGGGTGTGATGCTTTACCTGATCCTCAGCAAGAACTCGTTCACCGATCTGATGGCGATGCAGGCATTGTCGCCACCTTTCCAAGACAAACAGCTCAATCTGATCGTTGCCATCGAAGTGAATCTGGCGGCCGGATTTTCATGGTGGCCCTATATCGGCAATCTGGCGCGCTTGACGAAGAACGAGCGCACCGCCGTTTGGCCGAATATCATCGGTATCTTTGGCGCCGCAGCCTTGGGTGAAGTCGTTGGATTGCTGGGCGCTGTGGCACTGGGGCAAAGCGACCCTACGATCTGGATGAACCAAGTCGGCGGTGTTGCGGTTGGGGTTATTGCACTTGGTTTTGTTGCCTTTGCCAACATCACCTCGATGGCAAACATACTTTACACCTCGATCGTCGGCCTGCGGCAAGTGGGCACTGCTGGCATCCGCAAGATGCGCTGGGAAGTGATCCTGTTTGCGTTTTGTATTATCCCGCTGATCCTCGTCGTGTTTTTTCCTGGGATGTATGACGGCTTCTTCATCTTCCTGGTCTGGACCTCGGCGTTGAACTCTGCCCTGGCCGGGATAGGGATTGCCGACTATTTCTTTCTGCGCCGTCAAAAGCTTGATCTGCGCGCGCTGCACAGCCCGGAGGCCGCTTCGCCCTATAGATTTGTCGGAGGGTTCAACCCGATCGGGCTGTTTGCGCTCGTTGCAGGGGTTCTGGTCTATGTCGGGCTGTTCAACCCACAGACCTTGGCCAATGTGGCGGCTTTCAAATATCTGACAGCCTCGATCCCATCCTGCGTTGCCGCCGGGTTGGTGCATTATGTGCTGACCAAGCTGTTTGCCAAGGCACGCGGCTGGGGCGCCTATCCCGAAAACTAGGGCTCAAAAACCGACGGTCGGGCCATTTGCTGCCCGGTCGTCCTCCCACATCATGTCAAACCAGGAGCTCAAAGCCATGCAGGACACCTACGATTACATTATCGTCGGAGCTGGTTCCGCCGGTTGCGTTTTGGCCAACCGTCTGAGCTCCGATCCGAAGATATCGGTTCTGGTGCTGGAGTTTGGCGGCAGTGATGGCAGCATCTTCATCCAGATGCCCTCGGCCCTTTCGATCCCGATGAATGGCACAAAATACAACTGGCGCTATGAAACCTTGCCAGAGCCGGGGCTGGACGGCCGCCGCGTGCACTGTCCGCGCGGCAAGGTGCTGGGCGGATCCTCGTCGATCAACGGGCTGGTCTATATGCGCGGCCACGCCCGCGACTACGAGGAATGGGAACGCCTTGGGGCGCGCGGTTGGGGCTACGCCAGCTGCCTGCCCTACTTTCAGCGCGCCGAAACCTGGACCGATGGCAGTGATACCTATCGTGGCGGCGATGGTCCTCTGGCGACAAATGCCGGAAATAAAATGAAAAACCCGCTTTACCGCGCATTTGTCGAGGCGGGCAACGAGGCGGGGTATTTGACCACCGAAGATCCGAACGGCCACATGCAGGAAGGCTTCGGACCCATGCACATGACGGTGAAGAACGGTGTGCGCTGGTCAACTGCAAACGCCTATCTGCGCCCCGCGATGGACAGGCCGAACTTAAAGGTGATCACCCATGCGATGACCCGTCGGTTGCTGCTGAAAGACAAGCGCGCGATTGGCGTCGAATACGATCATGGCGGTCAACGCCAAACGGCGTTCTGTGCCCGCGAGGTCATTGTTTCCGCAGGCCCGATCGGATCGCCGCATTTGTTGCAACGTTCGGGCATCGGGCCGGGCGAGGTGCTGCGTCGTGCTGGCGTTGAGGTCTTGCACGATCTACCCGGCGTTGGCGAAAACCTCCAAGATCACTCCGAGGTCTATATTCAATTTGCCTGCAAGCAACCGATCACCCTGAATGGCAAGATGGACTGGTTCAGCAAACTGCTGATCGGGATCGAATGGGTGCTGTTCAAGCGCGGGCTGGGCGTGACGAACCATTTTGAATCCGGCGGCTTCATCCGCTCTGACGCTTCGCTTGGTTGGCCCGATATCCAGTTTCACTTCCTACCCGCCGCGATGCGTTATGATGGCAAAAAGCCGTTGAAGGGCCACGGCTTCATGGTGCTGACTGGGCCGAATAAGCCCAAGAGCCGTGGCTATGTCCGACTAAATTCGGCCGATCCGCTGCAATACCCGGACATTCTCTTCAACTATCTTGACCGCGAGGAAGACCGCGAAGGCTTTCGCCGCTGCTTGCGCCTGACCCGTGAAATCATCGCCCAGCCCGCCATGGACGCGTTTCGTGGCGAAGAGATCGCCCCCGGCCTTGGCGTTCAAACCGATGCGGAAATCGACGCTTTCGTGCGCGAGACGATGGAAAGCACCTTTCACCCCTGCGGCACTTGTCGAATGGGCGAAGACGAGTTGGCCGTTGTTGACAGCGAATTGCGGGTGCGTGGCATTGAAGGACTGCGCGTGGTCGACAGCTCGGTGTTTCCGACAGAGCCGAACGCCAATCTGAACGCGCCAACAATCATGGTGGCTGAACGCGCCTCTGACATGCTGCTTGGTCGCCCGCAGCTTGCGCCATCGAATGCGGAGATTGGAATAGCGCCGGGCACCGGGGTATTCCAACGCAGTGGAAAGCCGGTGAGGACGATTTGAAGGTGGATTTGGTGTTGAAGGGTCAATTGCCACGCGTTGGCGGGAGACCTTCATCCTGCATCGCGGAACCCGACAGTGATAGTCGTTGCAGCCACATTATCTTACTCTGAATCGACAGTGATCTTTCGGTACTTGTCAGGCTCAACGGCGTCGACTCATGGCCAAGAATGCCGGAATGGACAGCAGATAGGCGGATGCGGCAAGCAAAAGCACGGATGACAGACCGGTGGTTACCGCGATCAGCGGAACTGCGGCGGCGCCCACCACTGACGTGCAGCCGTTGATCCCCCAGGCCCAGACGAAAAGCCGGTCCTGCCCGTTGCGCGCCAGCCAGTTCAATGCGGTCGCCATCGGAAAGCCCATGAGAAAGGCGGCAGGCGCTGTCAATCCAAGGCAAAGCAGGGCGCGTAATGTATAGGACCATGTTCCGATTGCGTCGAGAATCGGGGAAATCCCGGCTGCCGCGACCGCAAGAACTGTTGCAATCGCGAGCAGCAGCAAAGGCAAGCTTCGCCGCGCCGTACCGGGCAGACGCTCCGACACTAGGCTGCCGACGCCCGAAAAGACCAGCATGCCGGAGATCACGATAGCGGCCGAAATTGTCGGGTTTGTCAAAGCGCGGGAGAAATCGCTAATCAGACCGACCTCGACCGTGATGTAGCCAAGACCGAGGCATCCGAAATACAGGATCGCGGCGGGCGCTGTAGTAATCTGTTCCCGGAGTGCCTGACCGCCCAACAGTAGCGGCAGCAGGATCAGCGCAATGGCCGCGATCCCCGCGATCGCCAGCGTCGCCCACAGCAGCAGATAGCCCCAGTCGTCCTGCAAGATATCCAGCCGGTCTAACGTAAGGGCCAAATCTTGCGGGCGGACATACGCTGCGAAATAGGGGCGGTCATTGGTCAATGGACTGTTGTCGAACACATAGCGCCCCGCCACGTTTTCAGCCTGGCCGTGGATCAGGTCTTGCCAGAACAGCCGGGCGAGAGTGGTTGACGGCACATCAGAGGCGGCTCCGTCGATGGGCATGTCCGAAGTCGTGGAGTCGGCGGTCGCCGAGTCCCCTGCAGGGGTTGTCCCATCCCCAAAGACCGAAGCGCGATATTGCGTCAGAATGCCGTCGGCTGCGGCAGGGTAGAAAGCAAAGCCGGGGGAATAAACCTCGTCGAAGGACAGATCCGTGGTCTGTTTACTTAGGGCTGCGACATCATCGGTAGTTAAGCCGCCGTCCTTGAAGAGGACGGTGGTGGTCGACAGGTAACTTTCGCTGACGAAGAAGGACTTGGCTGGATCGGCGCCGACAAGCCGGGCAGCAGCCGCAACGGTGGCATAGAATTTCAGCACCGATTTCGGCGGTTCCTCTTTGTTCCAGATCGTCACCGACAACACACCGCCGGGGGCCAGCGCCTTCATGTATGTCGCGATCGCTTCAGCGGTGTAGGCGTAACGCTCCGATATCGCAAAGCCGCCGGGATTGGACAGCCCGACTGAATCCGCCAACGTGAAGTCGATGACGTCGTAGCGATCAGCCGTTTGGGCTAGGAAAAGCCTACCGTCATAGGGAACGACGCTGATCTTGGGGTTTGCCAGTATATTCCCGGTCACCTCGGCAAGGCTGGGGTCATGGAAGGCACGCAGGACGGCAGGGTTGTTCTCGGCAATGGTGACCGAGGCTGCCCCAGCGTTCAGAGCGGTGACTGTGGACAGGCCACCACCGAATTGCACGACAAAGACCTTAGGATCGCGCTTCAGAACATATGGATAATAGGCGGGTAAGTAATTGTAATACTTGGCATCCTCCGGTGGCAGGGCACGCATGATGCCTTCCGGGCCATCGCCGTCAATATACATGCCGACAAAGGTGCCTATTGGAATTTCCGGCACGTTGAAGGCGGCGTTGTCTGACAGGCCCGGCGCGAAGTGCATGTACGAGCTGGCGTAAACCTGAAGATCACCGAAGGGCGAGACGTCGCGGTAAAGCTGCTTTGCATCGGGGAAGTTGCGCGCGTAGGCAACGCCCTTGTATTGCGAGACGGCAATGTCGGGCACATTCAACAAGCTCGGCGCCGCAAAGTAGGCGGCCATCGTGACCAGCGCAAAGGCTGCCGAGGCCAGAGGTTTCAGCCAGCCACCGAACCCGCGCTGCCACAACACCAGCGCCAGCAGCCAAAGGGCCAGCGGCACCGCGAGTAGACGTTCCGGAGGCAGGACATACATGGCACCTAGAACGGCCAGTCCGGCGGCACCCGACCCGATCAGATCGGCAAAGTAAAGCCGGTTGAACTGGTTGCAGCCTTGCCGGAACACGATGCCCAAAAACAGCGCCGCCACCAAAAACGGCAGCAGATACAATAGGAAATTCTCCGCCAAACGCCATTTCTGCGCCGGATCGGATATCAAGAAGATGGCGTTGAACGGCAAAACCTGCGCCAAAAGATTGGCACCAACGGCCAGCGGCCCGAACGCCAGCAAAAGCCAGATAGTAAGCGGACGCCAATGTCGGTCAATCCATTCCGCTGCCAGAACGATCAGAACGCTGGCCACGCCAAACCCCAGCATCGCCAAGCTGACGACCAATGACCCAAAATGCGACCAGCTACCGACGGCAAACACCCGCATAATGCCGATCTGCAACGCGATCACAGCCCCAGCAAGGCAACCGACAGCAAGGCCGGCCCACAGTCCGAACTTTACCTCAGTCATGTGTTACGACCATGATAAACGGCGGTCAGTTGAAGTGGGTTCCAACGATCTTGTCGCCTTCCAGCTTGGTCAGGGGCACAAAGTTGACGATAGAGCCGTGGTAAATGTCAGAGCGCGTCACCGTGACCGCACCATCCGCCGCAGTCTTCTTGACCACCTTCAACACATGCTGCGCCCCCGGCGGACCAACGGGAATCACCATGACCCCATCCGGTTTCAACTGCAAAAGTAGTGGCGGCGGAATGTGGTCGATGCCGCAGGTGACGATGATCTTGTCAAACGGCGCGTGCTCTTCCCAGCCGTAATAGCCATCGGCATTCTTTCGGGTAATCGCTTGATATTCAGAATAGCCGCGCGCGATCAGATCGGCATAAATCGCCCCGGTGCGTTCGTAGAGCGGCTTGATGATCTCGATCGAGAACACCTGATCGGTCAGGTTGCTGAGGTAAGCCGACTGATAGCCGGAGCCGGTGCCGATCTCCAACACTTTCTCGCCCTTCTGTGGGTCGATCACGTTGGTCATGCGGGCCACCGAGTGCGGGCCGGTAATGGTGACGCCAAAGCCGATGTCCAGGAAATGCACCTGATAGGTGCGATCCAGATTGGCTTTGGTCACGAACTCTTCTCGCGGGGTCATAAGAAAAGCGCGCTTGTTGCGATCGTTCCAGATGTCGCGGTTGGCGATCAGAGCCAGCAGGCGGTCAAATCGCTGGCCAAGGAAATCGGGGGCTTCGCCCCGATTGGCGACCATCCAGTCGATGAAAGCCTGCCGGTCATCCATCGGGGGTGCTACGGCCCAGTCGTAGGGGACCGTAACCATGGCCCAAGTTGGCAAAGGAAGACCAGCCAACAGCACGGAGGCACTTGATCTGCAAAGAAATTCCCGACGATCCATTTGAACCCCAGCTTCT
>JBDSXE010000017.1:0-5180 GCA_039926325.1 Paracoccaceae bacterium
CATAGACCGGGGCGGTTCGCAACGGCCGAGCCGCCTCGCGCTCTTCATCGGGGTGGTGCAGGACGAAAACGTGGTCGTAGCATTCCTCATTCTTGCGGGCCGCATATTCGGTCGTCATCCAAGACCCGAACCGCTTGGGGTCCAGCGAGGCCATGTCAATCTCCGCCTCGCCATCCACCATCATCTGCGCGAGGTAGTATCCCGTCCCACCAGCTGCCGTGATCCCAAACGAAAACCCCTCGGCCAGCCACATGTTCCGCAAGCCCGGTGCAGGCCCGACCAGCGGGTTACCGTCCGGCGTATAGCAGATCGGCCCGTTGAAATCGGCCTTCAGACCGGCGGTTTCCGACGATGGCACCCGGTGGATGAACGACATGTATTCGCCCTCGATCCGTTCCAGATCCAGCGGGAACAGGTCGGCGCGGAAACTGTCCGGCACGCCATGCTCAAACCGCGCCGGGGCACCCTTTTCATACGGCCCCAGAATCCAGCCGCCACGTTCTTCGCGGACATACCATTTGGCGTCTGCATCGCGCAGCACCGGATGTTCCGGGTTGGTCTTGCGCCATTCCACCAGCATCGGGTCAGGCTCGGTGACGATATACTGATGCTCGACCGGAATGGCCGGGCTGCGAATGCCCAACAGCTTGGCGGTCCGCTGCGCGTGGTTGCCCGTTGCTGTCACCACATGTTCGGCATGAATCTCGAACTTGTCGTCCGACCCCACCAGATTACCGCCAACCTCGACCATCCGCGTGCAGGACACGATCCATTCACTGCCGGTCCAGCGATAGCCATCGACTTGGATCTTGCGCTCGAACGTGCAGCCGAACTGCCGCGCTCCCTTGGCCATCGCCTGCGTCACGTCGGCGGGGTTAATGTAGCCATCTTGCGGGTGGTACAAAGCGCCCAACAGATCATCGGTCCTGACCAGCGGCCAGCGATCCTTCATTTCCTTCGGCGTCAGGAACTCGTGATAAACCCCGGCGGTTTCAGCCACCGACGAATACAGCATGTACTCGTCCATCCGCTCTTGCCGCTGCGCCATCCGCAAGTTGCCGACGACGTAGAAACCCGGATTTAACCCCGTCTCCGCCTCTAGCCCCTTGTAGAAATCGACCGAGTATTTGTGGATATGCGTCGTCGCATAACCCATGTTGAACAACGGCAACAAACCCGCCGCGTGCCATGTCGACCCGCTTGTCAGCTCGTCCCGCTCCACCAGCATTGTGTCCCACCCGGCCTTGGCCAGATGATAGGCGATCCCGGTTCCAACAGCGCCCCCGCCAACAACCAATGCTTTGACATGCGTTTTCATGAAGGCGACTCCTATGGGATTTGCCCCTTATGTGCCGCAAGAACGCTCAAAGGAACAAGACCACGCGACATTGCCCAACCGAAAACGACATCCGAACGGAATGCAATGGCGCTCCAACGCTTCAGCCAATGCGTTGGCAGAATAAATCCGCACCCAGCCCGCCTCAGTCCTGGTGGAACACTTCCATCATGTCCGCCCACCACTCACCGTCTTTCCGCGTCGCAAGCGGCGCCTGACATGGCATGCAAACCGCCCACCAGTCCTGCGTCACCGGGTCCGCCGCCATCTTGGCCATGTCGGCGGCATGATCGGTCCCGTGATATTCGTAGTACGAGAACATCAGGTTCTCGGGTTCCTTCAGAAAGATCGAGTAGTTGCGGATATTGCAGGCCGAAATCATCTCCAGCACATCCGGCCAGACCGCCGCGTGCAGCCTGATGTATTCGGCCTTCTTGTCCTCGTTCAGACCCACAACCATGCCATAGCGCTGCATATTCCCCCCTTCAGGCCCGGATCATCCGGCCAAATCCCACCGATACCGCAAAGATCACTGCCGCCGCCGTCACGATGGACGGTCCCGCCGGGGTGTCCTGCCACAGCGACAAGCTCAATCCTGCAAGGCTGGCCAGCGCCCCGATTGCCACCGCCAATCCTGCCATACCCTCTGGCGTCCGGCTCATCGCCCGGGCTGCCGCCGCTGGAATGATCAGCATTGCTGCAATCAGCAGCGCCCCCACCACCTTCAGCGCCACAGCCACCACCAGCGCCAGTGCCAGTGTCAGGATCAGCCGCTCGCGGTTGGGATTAACCCCGCTGGCATGGGCAAGATCCGCGTTCAGCGTCGCGGTCAGCAACCCCTGCCAGCGCCAGATCAGCAGCCCCAGAACCAACACCGCCCCGCCCCAGATAAACGCCAGATCGCCCTTGGTGACCGCCAGTATATCGCCGAACAAATAGGCGGAAAGGTCGGTCCTGACACCATGCACAAAGCTGACTGCCACCAACCCCAGTGCCAACGCCGAATGCGCCAGCACCCCCAGCGTCGTATCCACCGCCCACCCCTTCGCCGCCAGTGCCGCAACGACAAACGCCATCACCAGCGCCACTACCAGGGTGCCCAAGCCTATGGGCAAATCAAACGCCAACGCCAGGGCTACCCCCAGTATGGCGGCATGTGCCGTCGCATCGCCAAAATACGCCATCCTGCGCCACACCACAAAACTGCCCAATGGCCCGGTCGCCAGCGACAGTCCCACGCCTGCGAGTGCTGCCCGCACCAGAAAATCATCAAGCATGGTCATGCTCATCGTGATGGCCGTGGTCATGGTCGTGCGCGTGAAGATGCTCATGCCCCTCCGCCGCGTCATCATGGCTGTGGTCGTGCCGGTGCTGATACAGCGCCAGCGCGCCCTGCGTCCCCAGCCCGAACAGCGCCCGGTATTCGGGCGCGTTCGACACGACATGCGGCGCCCCCTCGCAGCAGACATGGTGGTTCAGGCAGATGACCCGATCCGACGCCGCCATCACCACATGCAGATCGTGGCTGACCATCAATATCCCCGCCCCCGTCTGTTGCCGCACCTCGGCAATCAGCCGGTAAAATCCCGCCTCGCCCGGCTGATCCAGCCCCTGGGTCGGCTCGTCCAGCACCAACAGCTGCGGCTTGTTCAATAGCGCACGCGCCAGCAACACCCGCTGGAACTGTCCGCCCGACAAACCCGCCATCTGCCGCTGCCCGATCCCATCCAGCCCAACCCGCAGCAGCGCCGCTGCGGCATCAAGGTCACTCGCCCGATGCGGCAACGACAGGAACCGCCGCACCGTCATCGGCAGACTGGCATCAATCGCCAGCCGCTGCGGGACATAGCCGATCCGCAACCCCGCCGCCCGCTCTACGCGCCCAGTTGATACCGGGACAATCCCCAGCAACGCGCGCAGCAGCGTTGATTTACCCGACCCGTTCGGTCCCAGAATCGTGACGATCTCTCCCGCCGTCAGCCGCACCGACACATGTGACAGCACCTCTGCGCCACCCAAGGTGACCGAGATGTCCTTCGCCTCGATCAGCATCATGCAAAGCCCCGCGTCACTGGTGCCGGCCCCTTTTCGCCGCCCTTGCCAGCCGTCCCCACGCACGCCGGGCACAGCCCCAGCGCCTCCACCGTACTGCGCTCAATCACGAAATGCACCGCCTTCGCCGCCGCCTCCAACGCTTGCCCGACTCCCGTTGCCTGCGCCTCTGCGACCGCATGACATTCCCTGCAGATCAGAAACGCCGGCGCGTGAGTTTCGCCCGGATGCATGCAAGCGGTGAAGGCATTCAGCCGCCGGATGCGGTGCACAAGCCCTTGTTCCTCCAGAAAATCCAGCGCACGGTAGGCGACCGGCGGCTGGTTGCCGTAGCCATCCGACGCCAGCCTTTCCAGCACATCATAGGCCCCCAGCGCCCTGTGCGATTCCAGCAATATCTGCAGCGTCCGCCGGCGAACCGGCGTCAACCGCTGGCCCTGCAATGCCAGCGCAGCCTCGGCCCGCTCCATCGCGTCACCCGCGCAGCGGTCGTGGTCATGCGGGGCAAAGGCAAGCCCGGTTGGATGATCGTGCGCCATCACTCGTCTCCAGCGTTACAATATAACATTCCAATTGACATGTTATATTGTAACGTCATACATCGCCATCTCGCACAACGAAAGGGCCATTTGATGCGTTCCACCCTGATCATCCTGCTGGCCGCACTTGCCCTTCCTGCCGCAGCGCAGGTGCCGCTGGTCGTGACCGACATTCCGCCCGTCAACGCCCTTGTGGCTCAGGTCATGGGCGACCTTGGCACGCCCACCCTGTTGCTGGAACGCGGCGCCGATGAACATGACCTGCAACTGCGCCCGTCGCAGATACAGGCGCTGACCAACGCGCAACTGCTGGTCTGGGTCGGCCCCGCCCTGACCCCCGGCCTTGAATCCGTCGTGCAAAACGCACCTGCCACCTTGCACAGCCTGCCACTGCTGACCGACCCCACCACCCACCAGCGCAGCTATACCGATGGCGAGGGGATCAACCCCCACGCCTGGCTTGATCCGGCCAACGCCGATGTCTGGTTGGCGTTGATCGCCGCCAATCTTTCAACGCTCGACCCCGAACATGCAACACGATATCACGCCAACGCCACCACAGCGCGCGCCCACCTTGCCACGCTCGACGCCACGCTGACCGCCCGCTTCTCCGCCGTGCAAACCCGCGCTTTCATTACCTACCACGACGCCTATGGCTACTTTGCCAGCCACTACGCGCTGAACTATGCTGGCTCCCTTGCGCGGGGCGATGCCGGCACACCCGGCGCGGCCCGCATCACGGCGCTGCAAGACACCATCGCCAGCCAGCATGTCCAATGCGCCTTTCCAGAGGCGCAGCATGACCCCGCGTTGCTGATCCAGTTCACCGAGGGTGGCACGGTCAAACTCGGCCAGCCGCTCGACCCCGTTGGTTCGCTGCTTGATCCCGGTCCGCTTGCTTATGATCAGTTGCTGACCAACCTCGCCAACGCGATCATCACCTGCCTCGCCCCTTGACCCCACGCCCCCCATCCGGCACGACTGACGGCGAATATGGGGGCTGACATGGCAGGCGTGACGGAATTCGGCATCACCACGGGCGGCAAACCGGTGCAAAAGATCACGCTGGCCAACGGCGACCTCACGGTTGCCATCCTGACCAAGGGTGCCACGCTGCAATCCGTCTACCTGTCTGGCGTCACCTATGACCTGACACTAGGTTCTGATCGCCTTTCGGATTATGAGGGCAAAATGCGCAGCTTCGGCGCGCTCGTCGCCCCGGTCGTCAATCGCCTGTCCGAAGCCAGCGCATA
>JBDSXE010000018.1:0-15921 GCA_039926325.1 Paracoccaceae bacterium
ATTCCCCGATACCGATGACTTGCAAGCCGTCTTCGCGGATGCGGCTGGCAAGGCGGGTGAAATCGCTGTCAGAGGATACCAGCACGAAACCGTCAACTTTGCCCGCGTGCAGGATATCCATCGCGTCAATCACAAGGCCGATGTCGCTGGCGTTCTTGCCTTTGGTGTTGGCGGACTGCTGGTGCATGACAAGGCCAAGGTCGCGGGCCTGATCTTTCCAATGGCCCAGCGCCTGACTGGACCAGTCGCCATAGACGCGGCGCAGCGAGGGTTCGCCAAAGCTGGCAATTTCATCAAGTATTGCGGCGGCATTGCGAGCTGGGACGTTGTCGGCGTCGATCAGCACGGCCAGACGCGGAGCGCGACCTGCAACGGGGAAAGGATCGGACATCATGGCCTCCGGGTTTTGCCCTTGATGCCTGAAACACGGGGCGCGGGGTAGGGGAAACCTTTGGCGATCGGGTCAGTAGGTCCGTCTGACTGCCAATGGGTTCAAAGCGTCTGCCGACTCAACCCCATATTCATGCTATTTTGGCCTTTCGGGCACACGGTCGGGCTTGCCGACAAGCGTTGATGCCTGCGGAGGAAAATTATGCCGGAAACACATAGTGGCACCTGCTTTTGCGGGGCAGTTGAAGTTACGGTAACCGGTTCGCCCGAAGGTATGGGCTATTGCCACTGCGCGTCGTGCCGGTCTTGGTCAGCGGGCCCGGTCAATGCCTTTACGCTGTGGAAACCTGAAAATGTTCAAGTTACCAAGGGCAACGAGAGCGTCGGCAGCTTCCAGATGACAGAGCGGAGCATCCGGCAATTCTGCACCAAATGCGGTGGCCACCTGATGACAACGCACCCGCTTTGGAACCTGATCGACGTCTACGCCGCCACAATCCCGACCATCCGCTTTGCGCCTGGGGTCCACGTCAACTATGCGGAAACCGTATTGCATATCGTGGACGGACTGCCAAAAATGCGCGACCTGCCAGCGGAAATGGGCGGGTCAGGGGAAATGCTACCGGAGTAGCGAAGCCTTCAAATGGCCGCCCCTGCACCACGACTGCACGGGCGGCCACAAATCAATACACCACCACCGCGCGGATGCTTTCGCCGGAGTGCATCAGGTCGAAGCCCTTGTTGATATCCTCCAACTTCAGGACGTGGGTGATCATCGGGTCAATCTCGATCTTGCCGTCCATGTACCAGTCGACGATCTTGGGCACATCGGTCCGGCCACGCGCGCCACCAAAGGCGGTGCCTTTCCAGACGCGACCTGTGACCAGTTGGAACGGGCGGGTTTCGATGACGGCACCGGCAGGGGCGACGCCGATGATGATCGACTGCCCCCAGCCGCGATGGGTGCATTCCAGCGCGTCGCGCATCACCTTGACGTTGCCGGTGCAATCGAACGAGTAGTCTGCGCCGCCGATCTTGTCGAACGGCGTCTTTGTCAGGTCAACGATGGCCTGCACGACCGAGCCTTCGATCTTTTTCGGGTTGATGAAATGGGTCATGCCGAAACGGCGGCCCCATTCTTCTTTGTCGTCGTTCAGATCGACACCGATGATCATGTCGGCCCCAGCCAGACGCAGGCCCTGAATGACGTTCAAACCGATGCCGCCCAAACCGAACACCACGGCTTTGGCCCCGGTTTCGACATTGGCGGTGTTCAGAACCGCGCCAACGCCGGTGGTGACGCCGCAGCCGATGTAGCAGATCTTGTCGAACGGCGCATCATCGCGGACCTTGGCGAGGGCGATTTCGGGGACAACCGTGTGGTTGGCAAAGGTCGAACAGCCCATGTAGTGAAAAATCGGCGTGCCATCCAGCATCGAAAACCGGGTGGTGCCGTCGGGCATCAAGCCCTGTCCCTGCGTGGTGCGAATGGCGGTGCAGAGGTTGGTTTTGCGTGACAGGCACGACGGGCATTCCCGGCATTCCGGCGTGTAAAGCGGTATGACATGATCGCCGGGTTTCAGCGTGGTGACGCCCGGACCGCAGGCAATGACGACGCCAGCGCCTTCGTGGCCAAGGATCGCAGGGAACAGCCCTTCAGGGTCGGCACCGGACAGGGTAAATTCATCGGTGTGGCAGATGCCGGTGGCTTTGATCTCTACCAGAACCTCGCCATGCTTTGGATCGGCAAGGTTCACCTCCATGATCTGCAACGGCTGGCCTGCGGCAATGGCAACGGCGGCGCGGGTACGCATGTTTGTCCTCCCTGGATGTTTTGCGGGCAGGCTGGGGCAGAGTGGCCCGAATTGCAACGCCGTTCGCGGCAGGTCGTGGCGGTTTCCGTCGTGGGCCGAGGATGGGGACGCTTATGGAACCTTTGTCCATCGGCAGAGTTACGCCTATGTCCATTTGGAAGGAGACATCACGATGCGCCCCCTTGCCCTGCTTTTGACCTCGATGGTTCTGCTGCAAGCATGCGATCTGACCGTCGTCGGACCACCCGTTGTTGTTCCCCCGCCAATTCCCGTCGCAAACCTGACCTCCTGTCATGCGGTCGGGCTGGAAGGACTGATTGGTCAGCCGGTGACGCTAATCCCGCGAGCTGGCGCTTGGTCGACCCTGCGTATCATTCGTCCGGGTGAGCTTATCACGACGGATTATTCCGCGACGCGCCTGAATGCGCGGATCGGGACCGATGGCAGGATCCTGTCGCTTTACTGCGGCTAAGTTGGTCCTGTAGAAATGAATACGGCCCCGGTTGTTCCGGGGCCGCGTCGCTATATGGGGTCAGACTCAGGACGCTTTGTAGGTCGTGTGGCAGGCTTTGCAGGCGCCGCCGAGGGCCGCCATTCCAGCTTTCACGCCATCCAGACTGGTTGTGTCCATCGCGTCGGCAGCTTTGCCCAAATCGGCGGCCTTGGCAGCAAAATCGTCCCAGCTGGTCCAAATTTCCGGCTTGGCGTGTGATTCCGGGTCGGATGCGTTAGTTTTGAACACCACCGGGATTTGCGCGGAATCGGCCGCAAGAGTGGCTTTGGCTGCGGCTGCTGCCGTGGCGTCGAATGCGGTTTTGCCGCTGGCCATGCCACCCAGAACGCCGATTGCAGCGCCATTGGCATCCATGAGGGTCTGCCGGGCTTTGACATCGGGATCGGTGGCCTTGGACTGCGCGAACGCAATGCCGCCCGCCATGATCAGGCCGACGATAAGGCTTTTTGTGACAAAGTTCATTGTTTGCTCCGTGCTGGAATGATCCGTTGATTATAGGGGACGGTTTTGGCGGGCCGATACGGACTTTGGTCTGAATGGGCGGTCTTCACGCGATTGTCATTGGGCAAGTCAGCAGATCGCCAAGTCTTTCGACTTTGGCCGGGGCGTGCTAGGGGCGGGGGATGAAGAATTTTCCCACAAAAGACCAGATCCGCCAGTGGATCACCGACAATCCCGGCCTTTCGGCCAAGCGCGACATTGCCAAGGCGTTTGGCATCACCGGCGATGCGCGGATCGACCTGAAGCAGGTGCTGCGCGAATTGCAGGCGGACGGCGGGGTCGAGAAAACCGCGCGGCGCTATCGCGAGCCGGGGGCGTTGCCGCCGGTCGCGGTGTTGCAGGTGTTGGGGCCGGACGCGAATGGCGATTTGTTCGCCAAGCCGCTGGAAGAGGGCGTGGACGACACGTTCCGCATTCTGATCACACCGCAAAAAGGCGATCCGGCTTTGGGGGCGGGCGACCGGATACTGGCACGGCTGACCAAGGTCGCCGCAGAGGAACATGGCTACGAGGCGCGACTGATCCGGGCGCTGGGGGCCAATCCGCTGAAGGTTCTGGGCATTTTCTGCGAGGGTGCCGAGGGCGGACGGATTTTGCCGATCGACAAGGGGTCGGACAAAGAATGGCGCGTCAGCCGCGACTTTACCCTTGGTGCCAAGGATGGCGAACTGGTCGAAGGTGAACTCGTCGGCAAGCGCCAGATGGGCCTGCCGCAAGCGCGGATCACGGCGCGGCTGGGCGATCCTTCGGGGGCCAAAGCGGTGTCGCTGATTGCGATTCACCAGCATGGCATTCCCGACCAGTTCCCGGATGATGTCATCGCAGAGGCTGACCGGGGCGTGGTTGCTCCGCTGGGTCAGCGCGAGGATTTGCGCGACGTGGCGCTGGTCACGATTGATCCGGTGGATGCCCGCGACCGCGACGATGCGATCTACGCAGAGGCGGATACCGATCCCCGCAACCCCGGCGGTTTTGTGCTGTGGGTCGCGATTGCCGACGTCGCCCACTATGTCCGCCCCAATTCGGCGCTGGACCGCGAGGCGCGCAAGCGTGGCAATTCCAGCTATTTCCCCGACCGTGTGGTGCCGATGCTGCCGGATATCCTGTCGGGCGATCTGTGCTCGCTACACGAACATGTCGACCGGGCCTGTATGGCGGTGCGGATGGTTCTGGACGCGCAGGGACGCAAGCTGTCGCACCGGTTCACACGCGGGCTGATGCGGTCGCGGGCCTCGCTCAACTACGGGCAGGTTCAGGCGGCGTTGGACGGCGAGAAGGATGACGCCACCGGGCCGCTGATGGATGGCGTGATCCGACCGCTGTATGCGGCGTATGACGCGCTGAAACTGGCACGGGCGGCGCGGCAACCGCTGGATCTGGACCTGCCGGAACGCAAGATCGTGCTGTCGGACGATGGTCAGGTCGTATCGGTCGCGTTTGCGGAACGGTTCGAGGCGCACAAGCTGATCGAGGAATTCATGGTGCTGGCGAACGTCGCCGCCGCCGAGGAACTGGTGCGGCTGAAGCAGCCGTTGCTATTCCGCGTGCACGAAGAACCGTCGCCGGAAAAGCTGAAGTCGCTGCGCGAGGTGGCAGAAGCTTCTGGATTTGTGCTGGCCAAGGGGCAGGTGTTGACCACCGCACACCTGAACCGGCTGCTGGCACAGGCAGAGGGGTCGGAGTTTGACGAGTTACTGAACATCTCGACCCTGCGGTCGATGACACAGGCGTATTACAACGCCAAGAACTTCGGGCACTTCGGGCTGGCGTTGCAGAACTACGCGCATTTTACCTCACCCATCCGGCGCTATTCCGACCTGATCGTCCACCGTTCGCTGATCGCAGGACACCGCTGGGGCGATGACGGGCTGTCGCCTTGGGATGTTGAACATCTGGATGAGACGGCGAAGCAGATTTCGGATACCGAGCGCCGGTCGATGATGGCAGAGCGCGACACCTCGGACCGTTATCTGGCGGCCTATCTGGCGGACCGGGTGGGTGCAGAGTTCACCGGACGCATTTCCGGCGTGCAGCGGTTCGGGCTGTTCGTGAAACTGGACGAGACGGGTGCAGATGGGCTGGTGCCGATCCGTTCGGTCGGACGAGAATACTATCACTATGACGCCGATACGCAGACGCTGACCGGATCGGACACGGGGCAGGTCATAGGGATCGGCCAAAAGGTGCTGGTGCGGCTGGCAGAGGCCACGCCGGTGACGGGGGGGTTGATGCTGGAACTGTTGTCGCTGGAGGGGGCTGCGCTGAAACAGGGCCGTCCGAAGGCGGGCAAATATGCGCCACGCAAACCGGCGCAGGGTCGCGCTAAAGACGCGGCGATCAAGCGCAAGGTCACGCGGACGCGGCGCTGAGGGATGGCGGCTTGTGTCAGGCTGGGGCTGGTTCTGGCGATGCTGGCACAGCCGCTTGTCGCCGACCCAATCAGCCGCATTCCGCGCCAAGCGGTGCCAAGGGAGGACGTGATCGTGGCGACACAGGCTGGGTTGCAGGCATGGATCGCCGGATTTCGCGCGCGAGCCCTGATCGGGGGGATCACCCCGCAGACCTTTGATGCGGCGATGGGAGGCGTGAATTTCCTGCCGCTGGTTCTGGACCGCGACCTGCATCAGAACGAGTTCACCAAGACGATCTGGGACTATCTGGACAGGGCGGTGTCGGATGATCGGATCGCTGCCGGGAAACAGGCGCTGCGTGATCATGCGGCGCTGCTGGACCGGATCGAGGCGCGGTATGGCGTAGACAGGCAGATCGTCGTCGCGATCTGGGGGCTGGAAAGCGCGTATGGTCAGGTGCGCGGCGATCTCTCCACCGTGGATGCCTTGGCAACGCTGGCTTATGCCAGCCGCAGGTCGGGGTATTTTGAGGGGCAACTGGTGGCCGCACTGCGAATATTGCAGGCGGGCGACGTGACTGCGGGCGCGATGCAAGGGTCATGGGCGGGGGCGATGGGGCATACGCAGTTCATGCCGACAAGCTACCTAGACCTTGCGGTGGATTTCGATGGCGATGGGCGACGGGATATCTGGGGCGACGATCCAAGTGATGCACTGGCCTCGACGGCGGCATTTCTGGCGCGTTGGGGGTGGCACAAGGGCCTGCCGTGGGGCACGGAGGTGGTGCTGCCGGGCGGGTTTGACTATGCGCTGGCGGGCGAGATGGTGCATAAAACGGTGGCGAATTGGGCGGCTTTGGGAGTGAAGGGTGCCGATGGGGCGGTGTTGCCGGATGGTGGACCTGCGTCAGTCTTGCTGCCCGGTGGTGCGCGGGGCGCGGCGTTTTTGATCTTTCCGAATTTCCTTGTACTGGAACATTACAACACGGCTGATGCCTATGTGATTGCGGTCGGCCACCTTGGCGACCGCATCCTTGGGGGCCCTGCCGTTCAAGCGAGCTGGCCGCGGGATCTGCGGGCGCTGACATATGACGAGCGGGTGGAATTGCAAACCCGGCTGACCAGCGCCGGGTTCAATGCGGGCGGCGCGGATGGCCGGGTTGGGCCGCTGACGATTGCAGCGATCAGGGCGTTTCAAGCATCGGTCGGGGTGGTTGCGGACGGATTTCCTAGCCTTGACGTGCTGACGCGACTGCGCTGATCCTGCAAGGCGAGCCATCTTGGGTGGCATTGAGCCACCACGCGATGGCACTGCCGTGTCCTTACCTTCTGTCGTCGGGCGGGTGCTATGGGATGGAGCCTCCGGCGGGAGTATTTGGAAAAAAGCATCGCCGGTAAGAAAGATTTTACACAGCCAAGTCAGGTTGAGCGGGCGGTACAGGGAGGAGTCCCGATGACCGTAAAAAGCAAAGCCGCCCCGGTTGCGTGTGAAGCTCTCGCATGGGTTGTAGTGACCCCGGGACCGGGGCGCACCTTGCTTGCAGTTGCTTTTTTGAAAATACTCCCGCCGGAGGCATCCAGCCTTTCAGCCCGCGCAAGCTGTGGGAATTCGGCGCGGGACTTTATGCGGCTAGTTTGCGGTTGCGCTTTCGGTACAAGCCCAACCCTGCGCCTGCTGTTTCAGGATCGTCAAGAAGCTTTGCACCTTCAGCGTTCGGTGCAGGTCAACATGCGTCACAATCCACAATGCCGAGTCCCATTCCGGTACGGGCGGCATGATTTCGACGAGGCCAGTCTCGCCACGGGCCGCGCGACTGTCCATGAAACCGATGCCAAGGCCAAGGCGGATCGCCTCGTCGTTGGCGGCGGATTCGGTCATACGGTACATGATGGCTTCTGGCGGGATGTTGTCGCGCAGCCAGCGGTGGAACGGCGCGCGGGGTTCGGAGGTGTCTGGGCCGATGAAGCGGTGTTTGGCGTAATCGGCGGGACCGTTGGGGCGACCGTGGCGCTGGACATACGCTTGCGAGGCATACAGGCCGACCTGCATCCGCACCAGCGGTTGCACGACATTGTCCGGTTCTTGCGGCGCGACACCGGCGCGGATGGCGACATGCGCCTCGCCATAATCCAGCCGGAACAGCCGCATGTCGGAAATGAATCGGATGATGACTTCTGGATACGCGGCTTGATATGCGGCGAACACTGGAGTCAGTACCGGGGCGATGCCGGTGACAGAGGTGACGACCAGCTCGCCGGTGACGGTTTCGCCCTGACCCTTGATGCGGCTGATCAGCTGGCCGAACTGTTCCTCTGTCGTCTGGGCGACCTTCAGCAGTTCGCGGCCGGATTCGGTGGGCGTATAGCCGCGGGCGTGGCGCTGGAACAATTTGGTGCCAAGCCGTTTTTCCAACGCGTCGATGTGGCGGATCACTGTGGCATGGTGAACGCCAAGCACTTCGGCGGCGCCGGACACCGTGCCAAGGCGGGCGACTTGAAAGGCGGTGCGGATTTCGTCCCAGGTATCGACCATCATGACTGTGCGTTCCTGAACATTATTTCGGTGATGTGGCCCAATTCCGTGATTTGGTGCAAGTGCCTTCACGTCGGACCAAAGCGCAAGTCTTGACTCTGCCCCGGTGGCGGTCTATCCGCGCCCCTAATTCCCCGGAAGCCGCCTGCTTCCGGTCCCTTGGCACAGCCTGGGATCGCCATCTGTCAGCGCGTTGCGCCCACAGGTGTCGTTGCCTATTGGTCTTGGGAAACCCCGCCTGCGCCCCATATCGGGGTTTTGTCCAAGGAGAACGCCGATGTTCGAAAGCCTGTCAGATCGCCTTGGCGGCGTCTTTGACCGCCTGACCAAGCAAGGTGCCTTGTCCGAAGCTGACGTCGACGCGGCGCTGCGCGAGGTTCGGACTGCACTGCTGGAGGCGGACGTCTCATTGGCCGTCGCGCGGGATTTTGTGAAGGCCGTCAAGGCCAAGGCGACCGGGCAGGCTGTTACCAAATCGGTCACGCCGGGGCAGCAAGTCGTCAAGATCGTTCATGACGAGTTGGTGCGGGTGCTGGCAGGCGACGACGCGCCTGAAGATTTGAAGATCGACAATCCGCCCTCGGCCATCCTGATGGTCGGTCTGCAAGGGTCGGGTAAGACGACCACGACCGCCAAGTTGGCGAAACGGCTGAAAGAGCGGAACGGCAAGCGGGTGTTGCTAGCGTCTTTGGACACCAACCGTCCGGCGGCTATGGAGCAGTTGCAGATTCTGGCGGGCCAGATTGGCGTCGACTGCTTGCCCATCGTCAAGGGCGAGACGGCGGTGCAGATTGCTCGCCGTGCCAAGACCCAAGCTGCGATGGGCGGCTATGACGTGCTGTTCCTTGACACCGCAGGCCGCTTGCACATCGACGAAGTGCTGATGGACGAAGTACAGGCCGTGCGCGATATCGCACAGCCGCGCGAGGTTTTGCTGGTTGTCGATGGTTTGACCGGACAGGACGCCGTCAACGTCGCCGCCGAGTTTGACGGCAAGGTCGGGATCACTGGCGTTGTCCTGACCCGGATGGATGGCGATGGCCGTGGCGGTGCCGCGCTGTCGATGCGGGCTGTCACGGGCAAGCCGATCCGCTTTGTCGGTCTTGGCGAAAAGATGGACGCGCTGGAAACGTTCGAGGCCGAACGTGTTGCTGGTCGTATTCTGGGCATGGGCGATATCGTCGCCCTGGTCGAAAGGGCGCGCGAGACCTTCGAAGCCGAACATGCCGAGCGGATGGCGCGGCGATTCAGCAAGGGTTTGTTCAACATGAACGACCTGCGTAGCCAGTTGGAGCAGATGCTCAAGATGGGCGGGATGCAGTCGATCATGGGGATGCTGCCGGGCATGGGCGGCATGGCCAAAGCGGCAGAGAAGGCCGGTTTTGACGATAAAATGCTGAAACGGCAGATCGCGCTGATCCAGTCGATGACCAAGAAAGAACGCGCCAACCCGGACCTGCTACAAGCCAGCCGCAAAAAGCGCATAGCCAAAGGCGCGGGTATGGAAGTGTCAGAGCTGAACAAGCTGCTTAAACAGCATCAGCAAATGGCCGAAATGATGAAGAAGATGGGCAAGGGCGGCATGATGAAAAATGCCATCAAGCAGATGATGGGCAAGGGCGGCGATATGGCCGACCTGAAGAACATGGACCCCGCACAGCTTGAGGCCGCCGCCAGGACGATGAAGCAGGGCATGGGCGGAATGGGCGGCGGATTTCCGGGGATGGGCAAGGGGCTAAGCCTGCCATCCGGACTGTCGGGGTTGATGAAAAAGAAATGATCGCGCCAACACTTCATACCGGGCGATTGACCCTGCTATCACCGACCATCGTGATCGAGACGGAGCACTTGCTTCTGCGCGCGCCCGTGCCCGGCGATTGGGCGGCGGCGCGTGGTTTCTTTATGTCGAAACGTGCCAAGACCATCGGCGGGCCGTCGGACCTTGGCCGGGCGTGGCGGATATTCGCGGAACTGACCGGACATTGGGCCATTCGCGGCTTTGGCATGTGGGTCGTGACCGCCAAGGGCGAGGATCGCGCTTTGGGCATGGTTGGCCCGTGGTTTCCCGGCGATTGGCCAGAGCCAGAGATCGGCTGGATGGTCTGGGACGACGCCAGCGAGGGGCATGGCATTGCGTTCGAGGCGGCGGTTGCGGCGCGGGCGGATGCCCTGACGCGGTTGGGCTGGGCCAGTGCGGTGTCCTATGTGGCGCCGACGAACTACCGCTCTATCCGTCTGGCGGAACGTCTGGGCGCGCGGCACGACCCCGTTGCCGCCTTTCCGCCCGGCAAGGACGCCTGCCTTGTGTACCGCCACCCCGCACCGGAGGACATGACATGAGCGACACCGCGCGCGCCGCTGACCTGTTGAAAGAACATCGCGAAAGCATCGACCGGCTGGATGCCATTCTGGTCTACACGCTGGCCGAACGGTTCAAACGCACACAGGCGGTGGGCCGTTTGAAGGCGGAACATGACCTGCCACCGTCAGACCCAGCGCGCGAGGCGCGGCAGATGGCACGGCTGGAACAGCTGTCGCAAGAAGCCGAGCTTGACCCCGAACTGGCCAAGAAATTCCTGACCTTCATCATATCCGAAGTCATCAGGCATCACGAGAAACTGCTGAAATAACCCAATCGGTGCGAATGTCGCACCCACTACAGGAGACTTACTATGTCCATGAAAATCCGTCTGGCGCGTGGCGGTTCCAAAAAGCGCCCGCACTATTCCATCGTTGCCACCGACAGCCGCAACCCGCGCGACGGCCGCTTTCTGGAAAAGCTGGGCACCTATGACCCGATGCTGGCCAAAGACAACGAAAACCGCATCAAGATGGACCTGGAGCGTATCAAGCATTGGCTGAGCAAGGGCGCGCAGCCGACCGATCGTCTGGCGCGTATGCTGGAAGCGGCTGGCGTGATGCCGAAGAAGGTTCGCAACAACCCCAAAGCAGCCGTTCCGGGCAAGCGCATGGCCGAACTGGCCAAAAAGAAAGCGGCACGTTCGGAAGCCCCGGTTGTGGCCGAAGCTCCGACCGCTGCCGAGTGATTGCATGCTGCCATGCGCGGCCAGTACACAACCGGGTTCTGTGACGAACTCGCGGATCTGATGCGGTGGCGGCGCGATGTGCGCCGCTTCCGCAGCGACCCGGTAGCACCGGAACTTCTGACGCGCTGTCTGGGTGCCTTTGCGCTGGCGCCTTCGGTCGGGCTGTCGGAACCGTGGCGCGTGATCAGTGTCAGCGGGGCCGCAGCACGCGCGGCGGCAGTGGCCAATTTCGAGGCAGCCAATGCCGCGGCACTCGCGGGGTACGAAGACGAAAAAGCCGGGCTTTATGCGCGGCTGAAATTGTCGGGAATGCGCGAGGCGCCGGTGCATCTGGCGGTCTGGTGCGACGAGGCTACCGCCAAAGGTGCTGGGCTGGGGGCGCAGACCATGCCCGAAACCCGCGCCTATTCGGTGGTCGGGGCCATCACGCTGTTCTGGCTGGCGTTGCGGGCGGAAGGGCTTGGCCTGGGGTGGGTGTCGATTCTGGATCCGGTGCAGCTGGCCCGCGATCTGGCGGTGCCCGAGGATTGGCGGCTGATCGGTTATCTTTGCATCGGCTGGCCCGAAAGCGCAGAGATTGTGCCGGAACTGGAGCGGCTGGGCTGGGAAGGCCGAGCTGCAAAACTGTGGCTGGAGACGCGCTGAATGTCAGAAACCCTACCCGATCGTATCTGCGTCGGTGCCATTGCCGGGTCTTTCGGGGTGTCCGGCGAGGTGCGGCTGAAAAGCTTTTGCGCCGAGCCAGAGGCGCTGGCGACTTATGGGCTGCTATACACCGAAGATGGTCAGCACAGCTTTGCCGTCAAGCTGACCCGTCCGGTGGCGGGCGGGCTTGGCGCGCGGCTGACAGGAATTGCGACCAAGGAACAGGCGGACGCGCTGAAGGGCACAAGTCTGTATGCTGATCGGGGGCGCTTGCCGTCGTTGCCGGATGACGAGTTCTACCATGCCGACCTGATCGGGCTGGAAGTGCGCGATACCGGTGGCGTGCTGGTCGGGCAAGTCCGGTCAGTTCACAACCACGGCGCTGGCGATTTGCTGGAGATTTACGGGCCGGGACTGAAGGAAACGCTGCTTTTGCCATTCACGAAGGCGGTGGTGCCGACGGTCGATTTAAAGGCGAAAAGGATCGTCGTGGACCTGCCAGAGGGGCTGGATTAGTGATTTCTGAAGCAACGGCTGGTTTGCCCGCTTTAGGGAAGACGGTGCTTGTGGCCGATGTCGGTGGGGGTTTCACACCCCCACACCCCCGTGGGATATTTCGGAAAAGATGAAACGAAACTTTAGACAAATTGGCGCAATCTGGTGCGTGAGGCGACATGAGCGATGAACCCAAACTCAAATCGCATGGCCGTCTGAGCATTCTGGCCAGCCTCAAGCCGCGTGATCTGATGGAGCCGCGGCGCGTCAAGGGCGCTTGGGAGGCGCGGGTGATCACGCTGTTCCCCGAGGCGTTTCCCGGTGTGCTGGGGCTGAGCCTGACGGGTAAGGCGCTGGATCAGGGCCTGTGGCGGCTGGACACGATTGACCTGCGGACATTTGGCGACGGCAAGCACCGCAATGTCGATGATACGCCGGCTGGTGGTGGCGCGGGGATGGTGCTGCGGGCGGATGTTCTGGACCGCGCTTTGGTCAAGGCGGCTGAGGGTTCTGCGGGGCAGCCAGTGGTGTATCTGTCGCCAAGGGGCAGGCGGTTTGATCAGGCAATGGCGCGCAACTGGTCGCAGGGCGCGGGCGTGACGCTGTTGTGCGGGCGGTTCGAGGGGGTGGATCAGCGCGTGCTGGACCATCACCGGATCGAAGAGGTCAGCCTGGGGGATTTCGTGCTGACCGGTGGGGAGATTGCAGCGCAGGCCATGCTGGACGCCACGGTGCGGCTGCTGCCAGAGGTGCTGGGCAACCAAGCCTCGACCGAGGAGGAAAGCTTTTCGAACGGGCTTCTGGAGTATCCGCAGTTCACCCGGCCCACGGTGTGGGAGGGGCTGGAGATTCCCGGGGTGCTGCAGTCGGGCCATCATGGCGAGATTGCAAAATGGCGAAAGGCGCAGGCCGAGGCCATAACGCGAGAGCGCAGGCCGGATTTGTGGGACGCTTACGGGCGAAAGCCGTAGGGCTGCTTGACCGCCTTGGCCCTTGCCCCTATACGCCCGCTGTCCGGGGTGTGTTTGCCCATCGGACCCGATTCCTTTTGGCCCAAGCGTCCGCCTTCTTCGACGGGCGTGGTTCAAGAGAGCGGTTGTTAAATAGCAGGCCCATCTCTGGCGGACTTACCTGTTGGTAGGGATCCGGTTGAAGACCAAGAGCGCTGGCGCGGCGTCACTTCGGGGGAAAACCCTGAGCGAAAGGTAGGACCAGGCATGAACCTGATCGCAATCATCGAGGCCGAACAGATCGCGGCGCTCGGCAAGACCATCCCGGATTTCAAAGCCGGCGATACCGTGAAAGTCGGCTACAAAGTTACCGAAGGCACTCGCTCGCGCGTGCAGGCGTACGAAGGCGTCGTGATCGGTCGCAAGGGTGGCGCTACGATTTCTGCATCGTTCACCGTCCGCAAGATTTCGTTTGGTGAGGGCGTCGAACGCGTGTTCCCGCTGTACTCCACCAACATCGACAGCATCGAAGTGATCCGTCGTGGTCGCGTGCGTCGTGCCAAGCTGTATTACCTGCGCGATCGTCGCGGCAAATCGGCCCGGATCGTCGAAGACACCAACTACAAAGCCAAAGCGGAATAGGGATCAGGATCATGAAAAAGGGCATTCACCCCGAATATCACTCGATCACCGTCAAGATGACCGATGGCACGCTTTTCACCACCAAGACCACTTGGGGCAAAGAGGGCGACCAAATGGCGCTGGACATCGATCCGCTGGCACACCCGGCCTGGACTGGCGGCAACGCCAAGCTGATGGACACCGGCGGCCGGGTTTCCAAGTTCAAGAACAAATACGCCGGTCTGGGGTTCTGAGAATCTGGCGGTTGTGACTATAAGGCGCGTCTTCGGGCGCGCCTTTTGATTTTGGCGGCGTGCCCGCTGACCGGCGATTTCCCGAATTCGTGATCATCGCCTGGCGGATTCAGCTTTGTCGTCCTTGAAACCAACGGCCATACTTCGGTTATGCGTCTGATCCTGCCCCTTCTGATCGTGCTTGCCACTCCAGCCGCCGCGCAATCGGTTTTTGACCGTGCTGCGGGGCAATACGGAAGTGCTACTGATCCTGCGACCTCCTGTGCGACCAATCCGCATGTTTTGTCGTTCATGGCCCAGCCGCCCCATCTGGTGCTGGAATGGCAGACGCCCAAGATCGACGCGGATGGTGGGGCGACCGGTTACGAACGCTTTGACCTTCTGGACAGCGACGACACTTCATTCAGCTTGCGTTGGGAAGGCAGCCCGATCCTCACCTATGACGGACAGCGCCCAACTTGGATTCTGCGCCTGACCGACAATCCGCAAGGCTACTGCATGGGCCGCACCGACTGGCCCGTGGTGCGGTGCGAGGACCAGCAAGTTCGCTGTGAAAAACCGCTGTCTTGATCCTTAGGCGGGTTCCCGCTTCCCTAACTGCGGCCTTGTCCGTATAGCTTTGGAAAGTCTGGGGAACGGTTGGACATGGCGCATATCATCGTGGTCGGCAACGAAAAGGGTGGCTCGGGGAAATCGACCACCTCGATGCATGTGGCGACGGCTTTGGTTCGGCAAGGGTTTCGGGTTGGCGCACTTGACCTTGACCTGCGGCAGAAAAGCTTTGCGCGCTATATCGAAAACCGCAAATCGTATCTGGCGCGGACCGGAATTGCCCTGCCATCGCCTGAATACCGCGAACTGCCAGAGGTGGCGGCGGCCGCTTTGCAGCCCGGCGAGAACGCTTATGACCACCGCCTGTCGGATGCGGTGGCCGCCTTGGAACCAATCAGCGATTTCATCGTGATCGACTGTCCGGGCAGCCATACCCGGTTAAGCCAAGTGGCGCATTCGTTGGCCGATACGCTGATCACGCCGCTGAACGACAGTTTCGTGGATTTCGATCTGCTGGCGCGGGTGGATAACGAAACGGGGCGCGTCAAAGGCCCGTCGATTTATTCCGAGATGGTGTGGAATGCGCGGCAACTGCGGGCGCAGGCCGGGTTGAAGCCGATTGACTGGATTGTCTTGCGGAACCGTCTTGGTGCACAGCAAATGCACAACAAGAAAAAGGTTGGCGCGGCGTTGGAGGATTTGTCACGGCGGATCGGTTTTCGCGTGGCACCCGGCTTTTCCGAGCGTGTCATCTTTCGCGAGTTGTTCCCGCGCGGTCTGACTGTGATGGACCTCAAGGATACCGGGGTTGATCAACTGAACCTGTCCAACATCGCCGCGCGTCAAGAAGTGCGCGACCTGATGGCAGAGCTTAAACTTCCATCAGTTGAGGTGGTGGCTTGAACAGGATCGGGCGCACTTTGCGCTGACGTTCGCGGCTGCCGATGCGCTGCAGGCGCAGATCGAACACGTCGGGGCCTTCGGACTTTTGGGTGAACAGCCCCAACCGTGCCAACAGGGCGTATCCGTATTTCATTTCAGGCTCCACTCGCGCTTCATAATAGTTAATCTGCGGGTGAAGCACGGCATTAAAGTGGCGGTGGCACGGCCCTCTAGCGGAGAATAACGATGGTTTGGAGACAGTGGGTTTCCGATGCCGCGCCAATATCCCGGCAAATGCCGGAGGGAGATTGCGGTGCAAAGTCAAAGGACGGAAATGACAAACCCTTTATATGCCAGTCTTTTGGCTCCGTTG
>JBDSXE010000019.1:0-2998 GCA_039926325.1 Paracoccaceae bacterium
GCATCAGTTCATGCTTGGTGTCATTCCGATGGGGCGGCAAAGCTCTGCCTACGGGTATAGTCAGGCGCTGGATGGTACGTGGGATGAGTACGAGCATGACCAGCATCACTTCAGCGCGCGGCGCGACAACATTCGCGATGCGACTGATTTCATGGGATGGTACATTGACGGCACATCCGAGGCACTCGGTCTCTCCAAGACTGACGCCGAAAGCCAGTACTTAGCCTACCACGAAGGCCGCGCTGGTTTTGTGAACAAAAGCTACGAAGGCAAGGGCTGGCTGGTTACCGTGGCGCAGCGGGTCGGGGCGCGTTCAGACCTGTACCGCAACCAGTTGCAGGCGTGCCGCCACTAGGTCGGGATCAACGGCCGCGAAGGGCCATTTCCGTTTCGATGGAAAAGGTGCTTGAGGGGTAAGTTTTGCCCACCACCAGATCGCCCAAAGTCACCGAGGTCTGGTTCCCGATATCATCGGTGATGATCCACTGCGTCAGCACAACCGGATTTTCGCTGAACACCAGTTCGATGGTGCCGTAATCTGGGTGCTTGGGATCTTGGGCCACAACACGTGTGGTAGAGCCAACTTCGCTGTGACCGATCACCATCTTGGCGGTCGAAAGGTCGACATTCTGCGCCAAGATCAGGTTCAACGGCGTGCGACCAAGCGGATATTGTTCCGGTGGCTGGTTGGATTTGGCATCAAAAATCGCCACCATATTGCCCGAAGCCAGAACGAGGCTTTTATCCCTGCCCGCATATTCGAACCGCGCACGACCAGGACGCTGGATAAAGATCGTACCTTTCGCCTTGGAACCGTCGCCATTCACTTGGACAAAAGCGGCCTCAACTGTCGTCAAACTGTTCAGATAACTGGACAAAGTGTCCAATGGCACCTCCGCTGCCTGAGCGGACAGCGACATTGCAATCAACGTAAACGGGGCCAGAGCGGCGCGGAGCATGTTCATCGTGGCAATATAGGAGATAGAAGTGTCGACCGCATCCCTTTGGGCATTCACATGGCAGAGAGGTGCCGATGGGGGTGGCGGGTTCGGCTTTTGATCGGGTAGGCTTACACTGACAGATCAGAGGTGACGTGAGATGCAGGTAACGCGCAGGGCGGCAATGTTAGGGCTTTCGGCGGCGGTGCTTTGGGGCTGTTCTATCGGGCCAAGCGTCAGAGGGCCCGTCGCGCAAGATGCGTTCCGGCCAGCCCCTAACCCAGATTTCGACGCCTGGGTGGTTGGGTTCAAGCCACGGGCAGCATCGCGCGGCATTTCACAAGCTACGCTAGATTCCGCCTTTCGCTCAGTGGGTTATCTGCCGGGTGTCATTGAAAAAGACAATACACAGACAGAGTTTGCACGCACTCTGCAGGACTATCTTGCCATCACTGCTTCGGACGCAAGAATCGCGAAGGGGCGGCAGGTTTTGCAGCAATACGCCGGTCTGTTCGAGCAAATCGAAGCCAAATATGGTGTGGAAAAACAGGTGGTTGCAGCGGTGTGGGGGGTGGAGAGCTTCTACGGCACCAAGCGCGGGACTGTGCCGGTTATTTCGGCGCTTTCGACGCTGGCTTTCGATGGTCGCAGGGGCGAGTTTTTTGAGGGGCAGTTGATTGCAGCGCTGAAAATCTTGCAAAATGGCGATGTTTCAGTTGCGGGTATGACCGGAAGTTGGGCTGGTGCGATGGGGCACACACAGTTTATTCCGACCTCGTATCTGGCGTATGCCGTCGATTTCAATGGCGACGGTCGGCGGGATATCTGGTCGGATGACCCAACGGATTCGCTGGCCTCGACCGCCAGCTACCTGGCGAAATCCGGGTGGAGTAATGGGCAGCCTTGGGGCGTGGAAGTGCGGCTTCCCAGTGGATTCGATTTGGGGCTGGTGGGGAAATTGCGGGCGCGAAGCACGGCAAACTGGACCTCGCTCGGCATTACGGCCGCCAATGGTGGTCGGCTGGCTGATCATGGCAGCGCGGCTGTCATTTTGCCTGCGGGATCGTCGGGGCCTGCATTCCTGATTTACCACAATTTTGCTGTGATCGGGCGGTATAACAATGCTGACAACTACATCATCGGCGTCGGGGTTCTATCAGACCGGTTAGCGGGCGGCGGGGCGCTGGTGGGGAGTTTCCCGCCGGATTCCAGCGGCATGAGGATTGCCGATCGTGTGAGGTTGCAGGAACGGCTGACGGCTTTGGGCTTTGATACCGGCAGCACGGATGGCGTAATGGGGCCGAAAACCGCCGCCGCGATCAGCTCGTTCCAGCAAAGCCGGGGGCTGGTTGTTGATGGGCGGGCCTCATTGGAGTTGCTTTCTGCGCTCGGCTGACAAAAATGCTGCGCCGTCAGTTGGCTCGTTTCGGCTCTGCGATCA
The DNA here is from genome assembly GCA_039926325.1 of Paracoccaceae bacterium. Taxonomy (GTDB): domain Bacteria; phylum Pseudomonadota; class Alphaproteobacteria; order Rhodobacterales; family Rhodobacteraceae; genus Stagnihabitans. The sequence continues at coordinate 2,380 of JBDSXE010000019.1, forward strand.
TTTGTCATCCAAACCCTTGCCTGCGAGAATCCGCTGTGTGGATTTCTCGATCCTTGCCGCGCGTGTTTTGGGTTGTTTGGCATCCGCGAAATGCAGCGTGTAGGCGCGCTGACGACCGGGGGTTAGGGCGTCGAAGGCGGCTTTGAGGTCGGGGTTGTTGTCGAAAGCGGTGATCAGTTCGTCAGGGAGGGTCAGGTCTTTGTTGAGTTGGACTTTCTCGCCGGACTTTTCGACCTCCATGGCTTTGGCGATGTAGGCTTTGATTGTGGCCTCCATCCCGGCGATCTGGGCGGCTGAGGTGAAGCGGAGTTGGCGGGCGGATTGGACGTTTTCGGTTTGCTGGATCAGGATGTTTTCGGAGTCGGGCAGCAAAGCGCCTTTCATGAAAAGGAGGGCGCAGTAGTCTTTGAAGGCGTGGATCAGGACGATGTTGGTGCCGTCCAGGGTGTAGCAAGGGCAGCCCCATTTAAGATCTTCGGTGAGGGGGGTGGAGAGGGCGATGGTCCGCAGGGTTTCGAGTTCGGATTTCCAGGACTTGGCCTTGGTGAAGTAGAAGTCGACCTTGGGGTTGGGGTGCATGGGAGCCTCCGGGTTTTGGGGCAGGGTAGGGGATTGGGCG
>JBDSXE010000020.1:0-7397 GCA_039926325.1 Paracoccaceae bacterium
TGGTGCCGATCTTTGCACACCCGATATCGAAGGCGACGCCACCGCGCCCTACCCGCGCCTTCGGATGATCGCGCCGCAGGTTGACCGGTTGGAGCATGAGATTGACGCAATGAATGAACGCCTTACCCCGCTTCGCAGCTTTGTTTTGCCCGGCGGCACCCCCCTTGCTGCACACCTTCATCTGTGCCGCACGGTATGTCGGCGGGCGGAGAGGCTGGTTGTGAAACTGGCCGCGGTCGAGGCTGTTAATCCGCAGGCCATCAAATATCTGAATCGGCTGTCGGACTGGTTTTTCGTGGCAGGCCGGATCGCCAACGAGGATGGGGCGCGCGACGTGTTGTGGGTTCCTGGACTGACGCGGTAGGGGCGTCCATATCTGGACATTTGCATTATGTATTTAATATCAATGGCTTACCGCATCGCGTTAACCACATCGCAAGGTTTGGCTGCCTACGCCACAGACATCCTCATTCCGCTTCATGGCGTGGCTGCGACAATTCGTGTCGATTTTGGTCTGTTCCCGCCTGCGCGGACAGTTTAAGACGCGGGCGAGTGTTTGCAGCCGCCCGGACTTGTACCGGGGCCAACTATGGAGTTACGCGATGAAGGTGCTGGTGCCTGTCAAACGTGTGATCGACTATAACGTGAAGGTCCGCGTTCGTGCGGACGGCACGGGTGTCGATCTGGCCAACGTGAAAATGTCGATGAACCCGTTTGACGAGATTGCCGTCGAAGAGGCGATCCGGCTAAAGGAAAAGGGCATTGCGACCGAGGTTGTGGTGGTTTCCATTGGGGTGAAACAGTCGCAGGAAACCCTGCGGACTGCCCTGGCGATGGGTGCAGACCGCGCCATCCTGATCGAAGCCGCCGACAATGTGAACACCGACATCGAACCCCTTGCCGTCGCCAAACTACTGGCGGCTGTGGTCATGGAAGAAGCGCCGGGACTGGTGCTGTGCGGCAAACAGGCCATCGACAACGACATGAACGCCACCGGGCAGATGCTGTCGGCGCTGCTGGGTTGGTCGCCGGCCACCTTCATCTCAGAACTGTCCATCGCTGACGGCCAAGCGGTTGTCACTCGTGAAGTTGATGGCGGTTTGCAGCGGATTTCGGTCAAGATGCCCGCGATTGTCACGGTTGACTTGCGCCTGAACGAACCGCGCTACGCCAGCCTGCCGAACATCATGAAGGCCAAGGCCAAGCCGATGGCGCTGAAAACACCCGCCGATTATGGCGTGGACGTGACGCCGCGCCTGTCGATCCTGAAAACCGTCGAACCGGCGGGCCGCAAGGCTGGCGTCCGGGTTGGCTCGGTTGATGAGTTGATTGCGAAATTGCGCGATGAAGCGGGGGTTATCTGATGGCCGTTCTGTTGATTGCCGACGTTGTCGGCGGTGCCTTGGGCGCCGATTCCACGGCCAAGGCGCTGACCGCCGTTGCTGCACTGGGGGACGTGCATCTGCTGGTTGCCGGTCACGACTTGGCCGCCGCCGCAGCTGAAGCCGCCACCTTTGCCGGCGTCGCGAAAGTGTTGACCGCCGATGACGCCAGCTATGGCAACGGTCTGGCCGAACCTTTGGCCGCGCTGATCGTCGGGTTGGCCGGTGGCTATTCCCACATCGTGGCACCTGCGACGGCTGGCAACAAGAACGTGCTGCCGCGCGTCGCCGCCCTGCTGGACGTCATGGTGATTTCGGATGCGACCGCCGTGGTCGATGCCGACACGTTCGAACGCCCGATTTATGCCGGCAACGCAATTCAGACGGTAAAATCGTCGGACACGAAAAAGGTCGTCACTATCCGTACCGCCGGGTTTGAACCTGCTGGCAAAGGTGGTTCGGCTGCGGTTGAGGCGATTTCGCCCGCCGCCAATCCGGGCCTGTCCGCCTGGGTCGAGGATCGCGTCGTCGGCTCTGACCGCCCCGAACTGACCTCTGCCGGGATCGTGGTTTCGGGCGGCCGTGGTGTCGGGTCGAAGGAAAGCTTTGACCTGATCGAACAGCTGGCTGACAAGCTGAACGCCGCCGTCGGTGCCTCGCGTGCCGCTGTCGACAGTGGCTATGCCCCGAACGATTGGCAGGTCGGCCAAACCGGTAAGGTCGTCGCCCCAAACCTGTATGTCGCCGTCGGAATCTCCGGCGCGATCCAGCATTTGGCGGGCATGAAGGACAGCAAGGTCATCGTCGCGATCAACAAGGACGAAGAAGCGCCGATATTCCAGGTCGCGGATTACGGGCTTGTGGGCGATCTGTTCACCATTGTGCCAGAGCTGATTTCCAAGCTGTAAGCCTGTGCGATAGCATTCAAAGGGCGTCCTACGGGGCGCCCTTTTTCATGGCGTGGCGGCACATGCAGCCGAGTAGGGCGCCAAAGCCACCCGAATGGCCGCAATTGTCAGCGCGCGGGCATCAGGTGCTATTTCCCCAGCTATAACAGCGGGATACAGGCGTGGCAGGTATTGGCTGATCAACGTTTCGGGTACCGTCTGACCAGCCAGAGCCGCCAAAAGCCGGTCCACGGCCGCCTGTGCCTTGGGGTTGTTCCAGTAGTACCGGATACGATCGGAATAACTGAAATGCCGTTGCAGGCGCTGCTCAGTCGGCGTGCCGTGGTAATAGGCGGCCCAATCGGACGGATGATCCAGCAGCAGCCCCTCCATCACCGAGGGCAGGCTGCCGCTGGGATAATCGGTCAGCCAGCCCGCAATCTGGTCCAGCCCATACAGCGCCTCACGCAGCGCAAAGGTCAGGCCGGGACCAACTTTCAGGATGGCAAAACCACCCTGCACAAGTGCGGTCAGCGCGGCGGTCGTCTGGTAGTCGGTCGAATGCGCCTCGAACACAACGCCTTGGGTCTGGTCGCGGAAGGTGGACAGGGAGGTGGCCTTGGCGGGCTGGTAGCCGATGACATTGGCGTGGCCAAACTCAACGCCGGGCTGGACGACAAGGCCAACGACGCGGGCATAGGCGTCCGTCAGGCCCACAGCGGCAAAGGCGTCCTTGTGCAGCGCCAGCGTGGTGGCGGCATCTTGCGGAGTTGTCACAACCAACTCCCCCAACTCCTCATGCGCGCCGCCCGGCACCGGAACCTCAGTCCCGATGATGTAGGACGGCGCGGGCAGACCGGCCGCACCGCGCTCTGCAGCCTGCGCCAACAGCGCCGACCGCGTGGCAATGGTAGCGGGCGGCAACGGATCGGGATCGCCCGCGCATGCCATGCTTGCGTCGAGATGGATCTTGGCGAACCCCGCCGCCGCATAGGCTTCGGTCATCACCAGCGCCTTGGCCATCGCCTGATCGGCGGACAGCTTGCGCCACGGGTTTGGGCCAAGATGATCGCCGCCAAACAAAATGTTATCCGCCGGGAACTCCACCCGCGCGGCAATTCCCAGCACATAAGCGCGAAACCCCGCAGGGGTCATGCCGGTATAGCCGCCATCCTGATTGACCTGATTGCACGTCGCCTCGATCAGCGCGACACCCGTCCCCGCCTGCAACAACGCCGCCTCGATCACCAGAGGATGCGCCGAACAGACAGAGGTTATCCCCACCCGTCGCCCCGCATCATGCGCTGCGGGCAACCTGTTCAAGTACTCCAGCGCCGTCATGCCAGCACCACCACCTTGGTCAAGTGGCGCGGCGTGGTCGTGTCGATGCCATGCGCCACCGCGTAGTTTTCGCCCAGCATTTGCAGCGCTGGCAGCACCTCCAGCCCCCGCAGCGGTGCCCTCGCCTCGACCCTCAGCGCAATATCCCCCGGCCCGCCAAAGCCCAGTACCCACGCGCCCTTGTCCTGCAATTCCGCGACCAAAGTCGCCTCGTCCTTTGCCGTATCCGGGTGGTACAACATCACCACCGCCGTCCGCTGATCGACCAGACTGACCGGACCATGCCGATACTCGCCGGGGTGAAATGCCTGCGTATAGGTGATTGCCATTTCTTGCAGTTTCAACGCGCCTTCCAGCGCTACGCCATACTGCGACCCGCCGCCCAGAAACACGAAATGACTGCGCCCCGCATACGCCTCGACCGGAATGTCGCCCACTGCGTCCGCCAGCGCCTGTGCCCGAAAAATCAGCTCTGCATCCACGCAATGCCCTGCCAACGCATAACCCGCCAGCAGCATAAGGCTGGCAGAGGCGGTCATCACCACGCCCTCTTCCGGGTGCGTCGCAAACTCCAGCGCCACATCCGACGCTGCCGACAACGCCAAACCCGGCGCGCAGGTGATGCCAATCACCCGCAACCCCATTGCGCGGCTGACCCGCGCCGCCGCTACGGTTTCGGTGGTCTCGCCGCTGCGCGACAGGGCGATCACCTGAACATTGCCGCCAGCAGACAGATAGGACGTGGCACGCAACGCCCACTCTCCGGCGGGAACCGCAATCGCCCGTAGCCCCGCCTCGTTCAATGTCACGGCAATCGACAGCGCAAGGTTATAGGACGTGCCACAGCCGACCACGACATAGGTGGCACTCCGGTCGGTCAGTGGATTGGGCAGCACTGCCTGCCGCCAATAATCAAACTGCCCGATGATGCTGGAAAGCGTCGCGTTCATGCGTAAGTCCTTGATGGTGTTGCAGCATAGCTCGTCAGCGAGCTTGCCAAGGTATCTATCCAATCTTCGCCCACGGCCCAACCCGCAGTCCTTGCCGCTTGCAACAACGCGCCACCAACCGGCGGCAAACGCGGCACCAGGGGCGGTGTGCCAATGCGGTTCTGCACCTTGTCCAGCATGATGTCAGCCTGAAAAACCCCGCCGCCAAAGGACCACACCGGATCGCCAGCGCGGTCCAGCAGTCGCCACGCCGTCGTGACGTGCAGCGCCAGCGCGTCCGCCGCGCCATCCGTAATCTCTTGCGCGGTCCGATTTCCCGACAGCGCCTGCGCCGTCACGGCCTTGGCAAGACCAGCAGTTTCGCGCCGACGGTCGGCCTGACCATAGGCCCAGTCCGACAAGCGGTCCACCGTCAGACCCAGCGCCGCAAGCATAGCGTCGGCAAACGCCGGATCATCGCGGCGATGGTCAAGGCATTGGCTAAGATACTGCACCGCCCGCGCGCCGATCCAATAGGCGCTGCCCTCGTCGCCGATCAGATCGCCCCAGCCACCGACGCGCAACTGCCGCACCCCGTCACCGGCCCACGCCATCGACCCCGTGCCTGCAAGGATAAGCACCCCCGCTTGCCCGGCGAAAGCGCCCTCGAACGCGGTCTGCACATCATTCTGCACCAGCCCGCGCTGGCCGAACAGCCGATCCACTGCAACCAATTGTGCCGCAGTATGTTCCGCTACCTCGCCATGAAACGGCAGTCCCAGCACCGCCGCCGCGACCACAGGCAGCGGCAGCGGCACGATCATCTGTGCCAGACGGCTTTCCCAATCCGGCGCCTGCGTGGGCGACAGTCCCGGCCCGATGTCCATGTACAGCACACGGCCCAAGCGGTCCGCCAGCGCCAGCGTCGTCTTGGTCCCGCCGCTATCCAGCCCAAAAACCAGCGTCACCCGGCCACCCCACCTTCGCAGACGGAATGGCAATGTAGATGAAATGCCCCGCGATAGCCCGTCACGCCCCGTCCCCGCCGAAAACTCTTCACTCAACGCTAGGGGCAGCTATACTCACTGTCAATCAAATATCTGCGCGTTTGTGATCATATCCGGCTCCCTTACTGCAACGCAGGCTCCAGCACTTGTGCCAAAATCTGCGCGACATGGCGGTGCACCGCTGGACTTGGGCTACCAGCCGCTGCGACGGATTCCAGCGGTGGAAACGCCATTTCCTCCAGCCCCGCCAACATCATCTGCGGTGTGCTGATCGCCTCGACATACGTTGTGGCCAGCGGTCGCACTTGGGCGATCATGGCCTCGTCCACCAAAAACGGGTCGGTCAGCCGCGTCCGACGCGCGCACATCGGCGGCTGGTGATCTGCCATCCACAGCAACACCCGGCGTGGTGGCAATGCGGCCATCAGCTGCGTCATCCGCCCGACCCAAACCCGTCGCAGCTCGTCCGCCACCACCTCAAACCGGTCCTGCGATACCGACAGCAGGGTCAGCAGCATGTGGCGGGTAAAGTTGAACTCGGTAAAATCCACCTCTGGGTATAGCGATTTCAACAGCGGCGTCGCCCCGATGAAGCGGTCGTTGCGGCGTGGATGCACCGAATAGTACCGATTGGAAAGATTCGCCGCCCCGACGATCTGCACCACCACCACCGCAGCGCCGCGCACGACCTTCATCAGGTCAGGATCACTAAGGTAGACATCCAAGCCGGCATTCACACAGGCCAGATTGGCCGAACCGATACCGATCTGATCCTCGACCAGATCAGGAAACGGGTCCGGCACATATTTGCCATAGGTTTCGGTGCCGCCCAGATAGGCGACATAAGGCCGCTCTATCGAACGGCGCGGCCCCCGAAACATCAGCCGCGACGCGCCATAACGGCACGGAAAATAGTCGAGCGACCCCTCGCCCGGGAAGACATAAGCCATACCACCCACCAGTTTATAACACCCAAGGTGAAGGCTGCCTGTGATACCTTTCCAAATGGCTAAAGACCGCAATCGCGGCAAATCTTACCGATTTAGCCCCTACTACCGCAGAACCTGCAACCGATCGGTCAGCGACACCACGCCGTCCCGCTCTACCGAACACAGCACGCCCCGCAGTCGCAATTCGGCGTGTCCCGGCGCATCAATGAAGGCCCGCGCGTCGGCACCATAGCGCACCTTCCACTTGACGCAGCCCGCGTTGAAAATCACCGATACCCGCAACACCGCTGTCCCCGCCTGGATCAGCGTGCCCTCTGGCAGGTTGGCCGTCGAACAGTCCAGATCGGCTACAATCGGGTCGCCCGGATGCGGCGTGCCCACGCGGTCGCGCCAAACCAGATCCAGCATCCGTGTCGGCAGGATTGACACCTGAATCCGCGGATCGGGCGAGCCATCTGGCAGCTTCAGCCACGGCATCGTCAGCCACCTGTCGCCCGGAACCCCCTGTGCTTGGGTAAAGGTCAGGCTTGTGGAAAACTGGCGCTGGCCCAGGCCGGGGCGATAGCACAGGCTGGCAATCGGTGCATTCGTCTTGGGGACAGTCAGGATATGCGGCAATGCCATCGCAAGTTCCAACGTCGTGACAGGTAGCACCTTACAGCCCCGCCAACAGCGCCGCCGTGGGCCAGCCATCTGCCGGCTGACCCAACCGTTCCTGCTCTGTCTGCACGGCGGAACGCGTGGCGGCACCCAGAATGCCGTCGATCTTGCCGACATCATGGCCATGCGCCGCCAGTTTCTTCTGCAACGCCACCATGTCATTCGCCGACATCGCCGGGTCAGGATGGCCCGCGTCATAGGTTGCAGCACCTTGGATCCGGGTTGCGAAATAGGCGGCAGT
>JBDSXE010000021.1:0-10528 GCA_039926325.1 Paracoccaceae bacterium
CTGAACCAACCAATCCCAGACGCTACTCAGGCGTTTCTGGCGCTCTTACTGGAATTAACCGCGCTGACCGTTGCAGCCATGGACGCTGGATGATGATTGCAATTCGAACTGTAGCAGCACTTCTTTGTGTGCCGTTCCCGCGTGCAAATCCCGGACTTTCGACCAACTTGATTGCCTTCGTTCAGTAATGAGGATCAAAGACGTCAGTGCTCATGCCCATGTCGATGATGCAGGTCCGGGTAATGCGGATGCGAGTGGCGCAGTGGTTCGTGGCGGTGCCAGTGCGAATGCGGCTCAGTGAACGGGCCGTCATGGGAATGCTGGTGGTGGGCATCGTGGACGTGACTATGCTCGTGCGCCATCGCTTCGTGCAGATGATCATGATCGTGACGCTCGGTCAGATGCAGCCACAGGCCAAGGCCCATCAACCCACCCGCCAGTACGATCTGAAAGGTTAGCGGATCGTGCAGCACGCCGATCGCCACCACCGCACCGATGAACGGAGCCAACGAGAAATACGCGCCGGTCCGCGCGGTTCCCAGATGGCGTAGCGCCAGCACGAACAGCACAAGACTAACCCCGACACCAAAGAACCCCACCACCGCAGCGGCGCTGGCGATACCGACAGATGGCAAGTCGGCCCCGCGCATCAGGCCGATGGTTAGGTTGACCACACCCGCAGCCAGCCCCTTGGCAAGGGCGATTTGGACCGGGTCGGCCGACGAAAGCTTGCGCGTCAGGTTGTTATCGATGCCCCAACACAGACAGGCGGCAGCGATCAAAGCCGCGCCCAGATCAATCGAAATCCCCCGGCCCGTCCACGACAGGATCGCCGCGCCGAGAATGATCGCCGCCGCCCCAAGGATCAGCCGACGGTCGACATTTTCGCGGAACACCACCCAGGCGATGACCATCGTGGCAATGCCTTCCAGATTCAGCAGCAAAGAACCCGACGCAGCAGAGGTCAACGACAGTCCAAGCATCAGCAGCAGTGGACCAAGCACGCCGCCGAACAGAATAACCGCCGCCAGCCACGGCAGATCAGCACGGCGCAACGGCGCCTCGGGTGCGGGCATTGCAAAGGCGGCGCGGGTGGAATGTACGACGGCCAAGCCAATACCGGCCCCCAGATACACCAGCCCGGCCAGAACTTGCGGATCGACCAAAGCCAGCAGCAGCTTTGACAGCGGGGCCGTGCCGCCAAACAGCAGCGCCGACGCAAGGGCCAGTGGTACGCCCGGCCAAAGGTACGAAAGGTCTTTACGCATGGCTCACGTCCTGTGTGGTCGCAGAGTGTAGGGGGCCTTTCAGCACGGGCATGTCCATTCGATCACATTCAGACCGCAACGGAAAGCAGGGCGGGAATTGTGCCCGCTGGCCGCAGCTACTTTGCCGTCGGTCGCGGCCTGATCGGCATCCCTCCACAACCACATCGACGCCGCTGTGCCGACATCCACGATAGGGCCGCCGTACTGACTGACGATGAAAGTCCGCCCGTCTTTTCGCTCTGACCCAAGCTGCCAAGAACTGGGGCTCATGATGTTGCCGGGAAAAGACCGCCGCCGCCCTCGACGATTTGCCGCCCCGGTTCGCTCCAGTCGCCTTTGGAACGCCTCGCAGCACTTGGTGAGGCGGATGCTGTTGGTGGGAAGGTTCGCAGAGCCTGACCGCGTTCAGGTCGCCAAGGCATCGCGCAGCGACTTCACCGGCTGTTTGCGGTCACGCAGGTCCAGCGCGGAATGCAGATCGACAAGGTGGCTGTGCATCAGCTCTTCCGCCACGCGGCCTTCGTTCAGGGTGAAAGCCTCTACCAGCGCATGATGAGCGTGGCTCTCGCACAGCGCACTTTCTCGCCGCCAATAAAGGGCGATGATCAGCGACGACCGGGCGATAAGCATCTCGATGAAAGCGGAAATCGTGGTCTGGTCGGCAATGCGGGCGATCTCGATATGGAACAGGGCGGACAGGTGCAGGGCGCGGCCGTGGTCACCCGCCGCCAGTGCCGCATGTTCGTCGCGGATGTGATTTTCCAGCTTTTACACATCGCTTTTCTGCGCCCGTTCAGCGGCTGACCGCGCTGTGCGGGGCTCCAGCAATGCACGGGCCTCGAACACTTCATGCGCTTCCCTCAAACTGGGCTGTGCGACAAAGGCCCCCCGATTGCGATGGATTTCGACCAGCTGGATATGGGCCAGCGATTGCAACGCGGTACGGACCACGGTGCGCGAGACATTGTAGATATCACCAATCTCGTCCTCACCCAGTTTCGTACCGGGGGTAAGGCGATGGTGATGAATGGCCAGCGACAACGCCTGCGCAATCTGCTCGCTGGCGGGCAGGTTCGGGGCCGGTTTCAGCGGTGGAATGGTCAGAGTCATCGTCGGTTTACCCTCACCTCGGTGATGCCAGACAGGCCGACAGTGGACAAGTGAGTCGGAGGTTGGACGCAAAGTCCAGGCATATTGTGTACAATCTTGCGTTCAAAACTTGGAACTTGCCGTCGAATTCCGTCACATTTTCGGGCAGAGAAAGTTTTGTGCCAGCCAATCCGCTGCTGACTTTTGATTTCACGCCGATCCATCCGCGTCATCAAAGCCAAGCAAACGGGGGTTACATGAGCGGACCGGTTCACGATCTGGAGTTGGTGGCCGTCACCAAACGCTACGGCACCACGACTGCCGTAAACGCGGTCAGCCATCATTTCAAACCGCAGAGTTACACCTGCCCGCTTGGCGCTTCCGGGTGTGGCAAATCTTCGACACTGCGGATAATCGCAGGGCATGAATCCGTCAGCGACGGTGCGATCTTGCTGACGGGCCGCGACATTTCGCAACTGCCGCCCGCCAAGCGCGGCACGGCGATGATGTTCCAGAACTAGCCCTGTTCCCGCATCTGAGCGTGATCGACAACGTCGCCTTTAGCCTGAAGATGAAGGGCGTTGACCTGGCAGATCGACATGCCAAGGCTGGCGAGAGATGCTGGAGCTGGTCGATCTGACCAAGCTGGCCGACCGCCTGCCCGCGCCCTGATCACCCGTCCGCAGGTTCTGCTGCTGGACGAGCCCTTGTCGGCGCTTGACCCATTCCTGCGGATCAGGATGCGGAGCGAACTTTCCAAGCTGCAAAAGGAACTTGGCATCAGCTTTGTTCACGTCACCCACGGTCAGGATGAGGCCCTCGCGCAGGCCGACGAGATCGTGGTGATGAACAACGCCGTCATTGAACAGGCCGGTCCCGCACGCGAGGGGTTCAACGCGCCCAAAACCCGTTTCGTCGCGCTGTTCATGGGTGGTCATAACGTCATTGCCCTGCCGGAAGGCCACTTTGCCCTGCGCGGCGACGCGATCCAGCTGGCAGCGCCATCGGCTGGCAAGATGGACGCCGCCATCACCGGCATTGAATACCAAGGCACCCATGTCTCTGTCACAACCCGCGTGGCGGGCGACCAAGAGGTTGTGGCGATGATCCCCGACAGCATTTTCTTCGACAACCCGAAAAGCCCCGGCGACCGCGTTGGTCTGACATGGGATGCTAGGCACCTGCACCCGCTGACCGCCTGAAAACATGACAAAACAAAAGGATAGAGAGTTATCCATGACCAAACTTACCCGCAGAAATCTGCTGACTGGTGCCACGGCAGTTGCCGCCGCCAGTACGCTTGGCGCGCCGATGATCTGGGCGCAGAACATCAAGGACGTAAAGCTGCGCCAGTTCGGTACCGGGGTGTCGAACCTGAACGACGTCGCCACCAAGGTGAAGGAAGACTTGGGCTTTACGCTGGAAATGACCGCACTTGACAGCGACAGCGACAGCGTCACGCAACGCGCTGCCACACAGCCCAACAGCTTTGACATCGCAGACATCGAATACTGGATCTGCAAAAAGGTCTGGCCGACCGGCAATCTGCAAGCGATGGACACTTCGAAGATAAAGTTCTTTGACAAGATCAGCCCGATCTTCACCACCGGCAAACTGCACGCTGATTCGGTTGTCGCCCAAGGCACCGCACCGTCGACTGTAGGCTTTGTCGAAAGCGCCGACGGCACGAGCTTCGCCAAGGATGTCACTGGCTGGATGACCCTGATCCCGACGATCTACAACGCAGACACGCTGGGTATCCGCCCTGACCTGATCAAACGCCCGATTGAATCCTGGGCCGGGCTTCTGAACCCAGAATTCATGGGCAAGGCGTCGATCCTCGACATTTCTTCGATCGGCATCATGGACATGGCGATGGTTTGCGAAGCGATGGGTGAGATCAAATATGCTGACAAAGGCAACATGACAACGGACGAGATCGACAAGACCATCGGCATCTTCACCGAAGCCAAGAAAGCCGGCCAGTTCCGTGCCTTCTGGAAATCGTTCGACGAGTCCGTCAAACTGATGGCCTCGGGCGAAGTCGTGATCCAGTCGATGTGGTCGCCCGCGGTTACTGCGGTCAAGGCCAAGGGGATACCTTGCGTATTTCAGCCGCTGAAGGAAGGCTATCGGTCATGGGGCGGCGGTCTGGGCCTGTCCAAATCGCTGACCGGGTTGGAGCTGGATGCGGCTTACGAGTACTTCAACTGGTATCTGTCGGGCTGGGTTGGCAGCTATCTGATGCGGCAGGGGTATTATTCCGCTGGGCCGGAAACCTCGAAAGAGTTCATGTCGGCTGACGAATGGGGCTACCGGTACGAGGGCAAGGCGGCGGCGGGCGACATCCTTAGGCCGCCTGGCGACAAGCCGGCCGGTGCCGGCGACAAACGCGATGGCGGGTCTTATGACGACCGCATGGGCAAAGTTGCCTGCTGGAACGCCGTGATGGACGAAAACCAGTACATGGTCCGCAAGAGGAATGAATTCATCGCCGCTTGACCTGCCAAACTTGGCGCGTCGCATCAAGCGTGGCGCGCCCATTCTTAAAGCTCCCCGGAGCATCATGGAAAAAATGCGCCAGAACAGTGCCTTGACCGGCTGGCTACTGATTTCGCCGCTGGCGCTGGTGCTGCTGGTGTTCCTTGTGGTGCCCATCGTGATGATCACGGTCGTCAGCTTCTGGAACGCGACAGGGTTTTCCATCGCCCCGGCCTTCCAGTTCGACAATTACAGGTTTCTCTTTGGCTCCGAAGTCACCTACCGCGTCTTTCTGAACACCTTCAAATTCGCGCTGCTGACGTGGATTTTCACCTTCCTGATCGGCTTTACCGTCGCGTACTACCTCGCCTTCCACATCCGCACCCAATCCAAGCATATCGCGCTGTTCCTGCTGTGTACGATCCCATTCTGGACCTCGAACATCATCCGGATGATCAGTTGGGTGCCGTTCCTGGGCCGCAACGGCATCGCCAATTCGGCGCTGCTGTCGTGGAGCGTGATTGATCAGCCGGTCGAATGGCTGCTGTTCAGCGACTTTGCCGTGATCCTGGCCTTTGTCCACCTGTACACGCTGTTCATGGTGGTGCCGATCTTCAACACCATGATGCGGATCGACAAATCCCTGATCGAGACGGCACGGGACGGCGGTGCCAACGGCGTACAAATCCTGTGGAATGTTATTGTTCCGCTGACCAAGCCAGGCATCATGATCGGCACGATTTTTGTGGTGACGCTGGTAATGGGTGATTTCGTCACGGTACGCTTCATGTCCGGCAGCCAGTCGGCCAACGTGGGGCGGCTGATTTCCAACGACATCGGGTTGCTGCAATACCCCTCCGCGTCCGCCACTGCCATCGTCCTGCTGCTGACCGTGCTGATCGTGATCGCCATCCTTCTACGCTTCGTCAACATCCGGAAAAGAGTTGTGATGGAACCGCGCCCGCGTTGGTTCTACGTCCTTTCGGCCTTCTTCATGCTTTTCCTTGCTTTCCTGTATGGCCCGACCATCACCATCGCCATCCTGTCCTTTCAGGGTCCGGGTGGCGGTCTGACCTTCCCGATGCGCGGCGTGTCGCTGCACTGGTTTTACGAGCTGTTCCAGCAGCAGGCCGTGGGCGGCATCTGGGGCAGCTTTCGTCGCAGTTTCGCGTTGGGCCTGATGGTCATGGTGACCAGGGTTGTCGTGTCGGTCATGGGCGGATTGGCGTTCCGCAAAAGGTTTCCGGGCTCTACCGTGCTGTTCTACCTGATCATCACCTCCCTCGTGATCCCCTCGATCCTTGTGTCCTTGGGGGTCGGGCTGATGTTCTCGCAATCCGGGCTGGACGTGCATTGGGCAACCTCTGGCCTTGGCGCGCGCCTGACCTGGACGCTGCCTTTCGGACTGTTGATCATGTTCGCTGTCTTCAACCGCTTTGACAAAAGTTATGAGGAAGCCGCGCGTGATCTGGGGGCGACCCCGTGGCAGACCATCCGCCATGTCGTGCTGCCGATCATCGCACCGACGCTGATCGGGGTCGGGTTGTTCGGCTTAACCCTAAGCTACGACGAATTCGCCCGGACCCTGCTGACGGCGGGCAGCTACAACACGCTGCCGCTAGAGATTTACGGGATGACCACGAACGTCACCTCACCCGTGCTTTACGCCCTTGGTACACTGACGACAGTGTTTTCCTTTGGAATCATCGCCGCCTTCCTTGCCATTGCGAGCTACGCCACCCGCAAGCAGGCGCGGGCCGGGTCGGATGCGGGCAAAGGCAGCGTATGATCGTGATCATCAATCCCAACAGCACCGTTTCTATAACAGAAGCGATGCTGCGGACGGCTCGTGATGCAGTGCCTGGGGCGGTGATCGAGGCATGGACCTCGCACGACGGCCCGCCCGCAATTCAAGGGCCAGAGGATGGCGAGGCGTACATCCCGCCGTTGCTGAAACTGGTGCAAAAGGCGTCGGATCAGGGGGCAACGGCCATCATCATCGGCTGCTTTGACGACACCGGCCTGCACGAAGCTCGCGCCATCGCCGTCTGTCCGGTGATCGGGATAGGCCAAGCGGCATATCACATGGCGGTTTTGGCGGGAGAGCGGTTTTCCGTAGTGACGACTTTGTTGGTGTCGGTGCCTGTGCTGCAAGGGAACATCCACAGCTACGGTCTTGCCGGTCATCTGGCCAAAGTGCGCGCCAGCGGAGTTGCGGTCCTTAAAGTGGAAAGCGACGCCGCAGTCGCCATGCCCAAATTCATCGCGGAAATCGCCCGTGCGGTGGCCGAAGACGGCGTGCAAAGCGTGGTCCTTAGCTGCGCCGGAATGGTTGATGTGCCGCGCCTTGCGGGCAAGGGCATCGGCGTCAGGTTGATCGACGGCGTGCGCGCCTCTGCACAGATCGGGCATATGCTGTGACGCAAGACTCTGTCGGATATCTGCCGTAGCGAAGTTTGCGTTGCCCATGCCTCGGCGCAGGACCGCTTCAATCAGAGATAGAAACAGGGTTAGTTGCGTCTGATGGGTCCAAGGGTTAGCGTAGCCAGTGATCGGTCGTGTGCCTTGATCCCAATCATGTGAAAGTAGCCTATGTCCCTGCTTACCCCGCGGCTGGCCCCTGAAAAATGTGGCGACTGTCCAATCCGGTTTCGCGCGGTCTGTTCGCGTTGCGGGATCGAGGAAATAGCGCAGCTGGAGGATATGAAATACTATCGCAGCTTTCAGGCCGGACAGACGGTGATCTGGTCGGGGGATCGGATGGACTTTGTAGCCTCGGTTGTCACCGGGATCGCCACGTTGACCCAGACAATGGAGGATGGGCGGCGGCAGATGGTGGGGCTGCTGTTGCCGTCGGATTTCGTTGGGCGACCGGGGCGGACCACCGCGCCTTATGATGTGACGGCTACGACTGATCTGGTGATGTGCTGTTTTCGGCGCAAGCCGTTCGAGGAAATGATGGCCGCGACGCCGCATGTGGCGCACCGGCTGCTAGAGATGACACTGGATGAGCTGGATGCCGCGCGGGAGTGGATGTTGCTTTTGGGGCGCAAGACGGCGCGGGAAAAGATTGCTTCGTTGCTGACGATTATCGCGCGGCGGGACGCGGGCCTGAACGAGACGTCCCCGAAAGGGACAATCCGGTTTGACCTGCCGCTGACGCGGGAAGAGATGGCGGACTATCTGGGGCTGACGTTGGAAACGGTCAGTCGGCAGATGAGCGCCCTGAAGCGGGACGGGGTTGTAGAGCTGGAAGAAAAGCGCCGCATCGTCGTGCCGGATTTTGACCGGCTGGTGGTAGAAGCCGGTGAAGATTCGGTGGTTTGAGCGGGTGTCCAGATTCGGACAATTGGAATAACGATGTGATTTCAGTTAGTTAACGATTTTCGTTAACCACATTTTAACCTTTTTGCACTTGGTCGGCCGCATTGCGAAGCCACTCATCCAGCCTTGCGGCTTTCTTCGTTTTCTTGGGAGTGCGAGCGAAGAAAGCCCCCGAGGGCTTGATGAGCGGCCGCTTTGGAAACCAAACGCTCAATGTGCCAGCAACACCGGGATTTTGCTGCGTTCCAGTATGGCGCGTGTGGCACCACCCAGCACGGCCTCGCGCAGGCGGGAGTGGCCGTATGCCCCCATCACCAGCATGTCGGCGTCGCGGTCCAGCGCGTGTTGTGCCAACACGTCGGCCACTTCGGGCAAGCTGCGACTTAGCACCGTCACCTCTGCCTTGACGCCGTGGCGGACCAGGAATTGGCACAGCATTCCACCGGGATCAGAGCGTTCTGTGCCGCGTGATGGTGGATCAACGATGGTGACATCAACCATTTCCGCCGCGCACAGCAGCGGCAGAGCGTGTTTGGCGGCTGTCAGCGCCTCTGCGCTTTGGTTCCATGCCAGAATGATGCGCCTTGGGTTCGCAAGATGGCCGAACTCGCCTTTTGTCGGAACGACCAGCACGGGTGCATGACCCTGAAACAGCGCGGCTTCGACCGCAGCTTCAGCATGATAACCCTGATCCTTGCCGTAGGGCAGCGTCTGGACGACAAGATCGGCAAAGCTGGCGGCATGGGCGATCAGGGAGGTGATTCCACCCGAATGTGCCACCGCCGCTTCCAACGTCCACCGCACTGCCGGGGATTGTTCGGTCAGGGCGGAACGCGCGGCAACCTCGGCGGCCTTGGCATCATCCTCGGCGCGCTCCAACGACATTTCGGTCAGGATGGCACCTGACCCCATGTAGCTGTAGCCAAGCTGGGTTTGGTCGACGCCAAGGGCCAGCACATCAAGGTGGCCGTCGTTCGCAAGCGCCACGCGGGCAGCCGCAGTGATTGCAGCCTGTGCCTGATTTGCGTGTGTGATGACCGTGAGTATCGATTTGAACTTCATGGTCGGCCCCTGATCCTGATGATGTCGCGACCTGCGCCGCCTGCGATGATCCATAGCAGCAGTTGTCGCGCAAGCATTTGACATGGATCAAGGCGACGACCGCCCGCATCTGCAAAACCGGAAGCGAGAACTTCCAACCGGGGGAATCGCCATTGGCGCGGTCACGGCATGGGATCAGCTGGACGAAGGGACGCGCATGATGTGGGACTATGTGAAGTTGAGCGTTTTGGCGCTGGTGGGGCTGCTGGCCGCCATCGCCGCGAATTACGCGCATGATCTGCCATACGAGGTCAACGCCGTGGAGGTGATGATCGCGGCCGGAATTGCGTTTCTCTACGTGCTACGCCACGTGGAAGAGCCCACGGTCCATGATCACACGCAGTATATGGACGGCGTGATCCGCGCCGGGGTCATTGCGACCTCGTTCTGGGGGATCGTCGGCTTTCTTGTCGGCGTGGTGATTGCGTTTCAGCTGGCGTTCCCGTCACTGAACATTGATCACGCGATGGGCATTCTGAACTTTGGTCGCTTGCGTCCGTTGCACACGTCGGCTGTGATCTTTGCCTTTGGCGGCAATGCGTTGATCATGAGCAGCTTTTACGTCGTGCAGCGCACCTGCGCGGCGCGGTTGTGGGGCGGCAATCTGGCGTGGTTCGTGTTTTGGGGCTGGCAGCTTATGGTCGTGCTGGCTGCGTCGTCGTATGTGCTGGGCGGCACTCAGGGCAAGGAATACGCCGAGACGGTCTGGTACATCGACGTCTGGATCGCGATTGTCTGGGTCGCCTATCTGGTGGTCTTTGTCGGCACGCTGGTCAAACGCCGCGAACCGCACATCTACGTCGCGAACTGGTTTTACCTGTCGATGATCGTCACGGTCGCGCTGCTGCATATCGTCAACAACGCGGCGATCCCGGTATCCATGCTGTCGTCCCTTTCGGTGCCGATTTATTCCGGCGTGCAGGATGCAATGGTGCAGTGGTGGTATGGCCACAATGCCGTCGGCTTTTTCCTGACGGCGGGGTTTCTGGGCATGATGTACTATTTCGTGCCAAAGCAGGTCGAACGGCCGATCTACAGCTACAAGCTGTCGATCATCCACTTTTGGGCGTTGATATTCTTGTATATCTGGGCCGGTCCGCACCACTTGCACTATACTGCGCTGCCTGACTGGGCCTCGACCCTTGGTATGGTGTTTTCGGTCATGCTGTGGATGCCAAGCTGGGGTGGCATGATCAACGGCCTGATGACGTTGTCCGGTGCGTGGGACAAATTGCGCACCGATCCGGTGTTGCGGATGCTGGTTG
>JBDSXE010000022.1:0-2634 GCA_039926325.1 Paracoccaceae bacterium
GCTTTGCCGACAATTCGCTGCGCTGTCATTCGGTGGCGGATGCAGAGGCGATGGGCGTCGCGTTTCTGGCGCAAGAGGTGAACATCGCCCCTGACCTGACGGTGGCCGAGGGGCTGTTTCTGAACAACGAGCCGACCCGCTTTGGCCTGATCGACCATCCGCCCGATGCCGCGCGTTCAAAACGTTGGTCCTTTGCTGGGCGGCTGATCCACAACGCGGGTTGCCTCAAGCCGATTGACGCAACTTCTGTTGGGACCGGCGCATCCATCATCAGACAGGCACGAATGCGGATGTCGCTGGCACAGGCCTGCGCCGTGACAATCGCGCCAAGCGACATTCCCATGACCCCAACCCGGCTAAGATCAATCATCCCATGCAAGATATGTGCTGGATCTGCGTTGATCTGCGCCAATCGGTCCAAGACAATTCCAACGTCCGCGGCGAAGTAGGGCACGATGCTGTGATCGGGTGCCAGAGCAATCGCAAAACGCTCGGGCAGGGCCTGATCAGTTGGCAGATATGATGGCCGGATTAGCAAGGCTGCATCCTCGCGCGTGAGACCAGGGATAATCTGGTGATCCGGCATCACCGCTGCGGCCACCGCGCCGGGCTGGTTCAGGGTGACGACGACATAACCCGCGGCCGCCAATTCAATCGTCTGAAAACTGCCCATCTGCATGTAGCCGGTCACGCCAGGTAGATAGATGATCACTGGGAATGGCCCGCCCGCAGAAAGCTTTGCCGCGTCGGTCCAGGGTGCCGCCAGCGTCCCAATCCGCCCAATCAGTACTCGAGACATCCAGCCGTGGCTTTTGACAATCGAATCAATCTGCGGCCCTGCATCTGGCACATAGGGCGCATAGGTTCCAGCCGCGACTGCCGGGTAGAGCATCTGGAACGGCACGACGCGGTGAATATCTCCGGAAAACAGGTCGGGCCGTGATGAGTCTGTTGCCTGATCGGTCACGGCGCCTATCAAAACGTCGCTGGGAAGACGCAGAGCGCGCATCGGTATTCCAAACAGAACGGCTATTAAGAGAGCGACACCGAACCCCACGGCCAAAAGGATTAGAACTGCGGTTCCGCGACGCATGGATGATTGCTGAGGAAGACGCGATTTCATCGGGGTTTGAACCGCGCCCCGGTGGACGCGCCCCAAAGGAATAAGACGGCCCCGACGGGTGCGAGTAGCACAAGACACATCACCAACGGATTATAATAGTATCCAAAATCGGCGTACAGCCCCCATACCGAATTGCTCATCATGTGAAACAGTACAGCGATCAGAATACTTTGTCCGGCGTGCGCAACCAGCCATACGATGATGATCCGCATCAGAAGCATCGCCAGTCCGTGCCAGATGATCCAAGTCGCACTGCGCCCCAACAGTAGGAAAGGGACGACGTGCCACAGCGCCCAGACCACGCCGATGATCAGGGCAGCCGTAAGAGCAGAGTGCCTGACCACAAGCGCCGGAAAAGCGTAACCTTGCCAGCCGATTTCCTCAGCCACCGCGCCGAAGAAGAAAAGGACGAACGACGAGAAAACCACGCTGGGTGGGAACGGGTGCAGGGTTGGCAATGTGGCCGAGGTCAGCCAAACGATGCCGCCCGTCACCAAGAATGCGACAGGCATCCATCCCAAGGCGACCAAGGCCCACAAAGGATTTGGTATGGTGCGAAAGCGGAATGCGCTGGCAAATAAGGCACTGGCGGCGCCGACATCGCTTCGGCGTGTGACAAGTACCAAGCCAGCAATCATCGGCACGCAGGCCATCAAGGCGCTGATCGGCAAAGCGGGCGCGAGGGGCAGTGCCTGCGACGTGAATCCCAGAGCGTAGAACGGCAGCGATAGGATCAACACCAGCCCAAAGAACCACGGCGCATCGCCTTGTCTGTCCGCCCTCATGGTGCAAATTCGACGGCAAGCCCGTCAATCAGACTTAAGAATTCGCACGATGTGCTTCTGGCTGCCAGACTGATCATGTCGTCCCAAGCTTCATTTTGCACCGGGCCGACGGCTGCGAGACCACAAGGCGGCGAGCCCGCCAACGACGATGCCAATCGCCCCGATAACCGACCAGGTGAACGAGGGTCCCTGGATGGTCGCACAATCAGCAAAGCATAGAATTGGCCGCAAGTGCACGAGGCCCAGCCCTTGCAGCAGCCAAAGCGCGCCCAGCAAAACGGAAATGGCGGCGAAAACCAAAGCAGCTGTGCGCATCATTCCCGAAATTTACCTTTTCGATTTGCCTTGCCAAGGTTTCAGTTCATCCAGGCCCCGACTTTTGGCGCAGCGTCCCATTTGGGCTTCATTTTCCGACCCCACTCTTTCGGGTCCCGTTCGTGCATCGCTTTCATGCTTTCGGCAACGGCGGGATGCTTTTCCATGACGTGTTTGGTCATCGCCGCAACCATATCGTCCCAGCTCTCTGCTGTGAGCTGCTGATTGCACGACCCACCGAGTTCGCCGCAAGTCATCGTTTTCATTGCAATATTCCTATTAAAATCCCCAAGTTATTTAACAAGGGCGAGGGCAGTTGGTTCAAGTTTCAAAAACCCGGTTTCTGAAACGACGACCATCATCAGCAACATTCTGCCTGCAACGTACTCTGCGCTGATTACCGAACTGACG
>JBDSXE010000023.1:0-4145 GCA_039926325.1 Paracoccaceae bacterium
TCGTCCTGGCGGCGCTTTTGTTTGCAGTTGGCGGTTCGGCGCGGCATGGTGCGGTCGGAAAAAAAAGGTGCCGACATGACCCCGATCCCCCACGATCAGATCCCCGAACTTGCGCTGCAATGGCACCGTGCCGGACGCGGTGCGGTCCTTGCCACAGTCATCGATACCTGGGGTTCGGCCCCGCGCGCGACGGGCAGTCAGATGGTCGTCGATGGTGCGGGGGTGATGATGGGGTCCGTCTCTGGCGGCTGCGTCGAGGGCGCGGTGATGACAGAGGCGGCGGAGGCACTCGCGACGGGCGTGCCGCGCGTGCTGACCTTTGGCGTCAGCGATGATGATGCATTCTCGGTGGGGCTGGCCTGTGGTGGCACGATCAGGGTTCTGGTGGAGCCTGTGGGCGCAGGCTTGCCGGAAGCAATGCTGGCGGAACTGGTGGCGGGACGGGCGGCGACCAAGGCGGTGGCGCTGACGACCGACCTGGCAAGCTTTGACCATGCGCTGCTGGCGCTGGGGCAGGATGCGGCGGTGGACGCAAGGCTGCGGTCGGACAAGTCAGGGGTGGAGGGCGCGCGGTTCATTGCGGTCCACAACCCGCCATTGCGATTGATCGTGGTGGGCGCCGTGCATATCGCGCAAAGTCTGGTGCCGTTGGCGCGCGCTTGCGGTTATGCGCCGACGCTGATCGACCCGCGTTCGGCGTTTGGCGGGGCAAGCCGCTTTCCGGGAGAGGCGATTATCGAAGACTGGCCCGACGCGGCGCTGGCAGCTTTGGTCCCGGATGCGCGCACCGCGATCGTGACGCTGGCGCATGATCCCAAACTTGATGATCCGGCGGTTGCATTCGCGCTGCGCTCAAAGGTCTTTTACCTTGGGTGCCTCGGGTCGACGCGCACCCATGCCAAACGGTTGGAACGGCTGGCGGCAGCGGGGTTTGCGCCGGACACCCTGGCCCGTATCCACGCCCCGGTAGGGCTGCACATCGGGGCCAAGTCGCCCGCAGAAATCGCAGTTTCGATCATGGCCGAAATCATTCAGGTATTGCGACAGGGTTAGCGCGGATCAGATTATGCGCTGCTGATGCCCGGAAATCCGCGCAATCCCCATCCCGAACTGCCCCAAAGCAGGAAGGCCAGAGGATACTTTGGTCGGACGGGCCTAGAGTATCGCCTGTGCAGCGATCATCACCACGCCCATTGCAACCACGAAACCGGCGTCGATCAGCGCGGCGACAGGGCTTTTCTGGCTGAACAGCCCCCCGCCCAATTGCAGCGCGGCAAAGCCAAGGATGACCAGAATGGCAGTGACCAGCGCCTGCTGGGTTTCGGTGGCACCAATGACCACTGCCATCAGGAAGGTGCCAACGGCCTGCGCCGCCATCGCACCCAGCGGCAGGCGGGAAGGCGGCGTGATGCCGTGGCTGCCCGTCGCCCATGCCTTGCCGAAGATCGGCCCGAACCAGACCATTCCCAGCGCGAAGGCTGCCACGGCCCCGACAATGACCGCAGGCCAGTTCAGGTTTGTCAGCATCGGATCCATGATTTGTCCTTTCATTCCAGTTCGGTGGCCAACTGGGCCAAAATGGCGGTCCAACCGGACGCATGGTTGTCACGGCTTTCCACGCTGGGAAAGCGGACATGGGTCAACGTGACCATCGTGCCGTCGCCTTTCGGTGCGAGCGCCACTGTGACCGTGCTGCCGTCAATCGAATAGGGTGATTCCCAGCTGAATACGATGCGCGAATGCGGCACCAGCTCCAGATAGGTGCCACCATGCGGCAAGTCGTTGTCGCCCATCCGCATCAGGATGCTGAAACGGCCACCTGCCTTCGGATCGGTTTTGACCTCGGGGACAGTCATGCCGGGACCGGCCAACATGAACCGGGCCAGCATCGTTGGGTCGAGCCATGCCTCGAAAACCCGCTGCGGCGAAGCCTTGATCACGCGGGATACGCTGAGTGTCAGGTCAGTCATTGTCATCCTCCATGCTGATTGCCGCGACTTAAGGTCGAGGCAAATGCCAATTGCGCCGACCCGGCAGACCGGATCGGTGACTACCAGTCATTCCTGTCAAAGCGTGGTCGCCGCCAAGCCGTCCAGAATCGTACTCCAGCCGGATTTATGGCCATCGCGGCTGCCTTCGTTGGCAAAGCGCACATGGGTCAGGGTCAGCAATGTTGCGGCACCGTCGGGCTGCAGATCCAGCGTCACGGTGCTGCCCTCGACGGTCGAGTATTGCGATTCCCAAGTGAAGGCGATGCGGGAATGCGGGGTCAGTTCCAGATAGGTTCCGGCATGGGGGATGTCTTTCTCGCCGGTGTTCATCACCATGCTGAAGCGGCCGCCGACCCTGGGATCAGTCGTCGCCGAGGCAAGCGTCATGCCCTTGCAGTTGGCCATGAACTGGATCAGCTTTTCAGGGTCAAGCCAGGCATCATAGACTTTGGCGGGCGGGGCACCGATGCGGCGATTGATCGTCATGGTCAGGTCGTTATGGCTCATATCGTTCATTCCGGTTTCTCCTCGGTTAGCAGTTTATCCAAAGCCTCCAGCCGCAAATCCCAGATCGAGCGCAACTCGGCGAACCACCGGTCGATCAGGACAAGGGGTTCCATGCGGACTTCGATCAGGTGTTCGCGCCAAAGCGTGCGTCGGCTGACCAGTCCGGCGGCTTCCAGCACCTTGATATGCTTGGACACCGCGTTGAGGCTGATGTCGAAGCGGGCGGCAAGTTCGGTGACGCGGGTCGGACCGTGCTGTGCCAGCAGGGTCAGGATTGCACGCCGGGTCGGGTCACTTGCCGCTTTCAATATCTCGGTCAGGGAGTGTTCAGATCGTTCAACCATATGGATGAATTATACCGAGTCGCAATATCAGTCAACCCATTGGATGAATGACAAGCCAAGAAAAAGGGCCCCAAGGGGCCCGATTGCTGTGCAGAGAAGGTGGGGCTTATTTCGGTCCGACCATCATCACCATCTGGCGGCCTTCCAGCCGCGGCATAGATTCGACCTTGCCGGCATCGCCCACATCGGCGGCAACACGGTGCAGCAGTTCCAGGCCAAGATCCTGGTGGGCCATTTCGCGGCCACGAAAGCGCAGGGTGACCTTGACCTTGTCGCCTTCTTCCAGAAACTTCAGGACAGAACGCATTTTCACATCATAGTCATGGATATCAGTACCGGGACGGAACTTGATTTCCTTGATTTCGATGATGTGCTGTTTCTTGCGGGCTTCCGCCTCGCGCTTTTGGTTCTCATACTTGAACTTGCCGAAGTCCATGATCTTGCAGACCGGCGGTTCGGCATTCGGCGAGATTTCCACAAGGTCCAGACCGGCTTCTTCAGCCAGTTGCATGGCGCGCGCCGGGGTGACGACCCCGACATTCTCGCCCTCTGCCCCGATCAGGCGAATTTCCGGCGACCGGATCCGGTCATTGATGCGGGGTCCGGTTTCCCGCTGCGGCGGGGCATTGTGAGGTCTGCGGGCTATGGTTTTGGTCCTTGGATGGTTGCTTGGCGCGTCGCACAAGATAAACGCTGATGGCGGAGGCTTCAACCCGTTAAAAGGCGGATTCATTGCAGGTTTTCAGCCCGGGGCTTCCCAAGTGAAAAGCTTTATGTCATACCGCCGCCACAATCGCTTATCCGTCGGTTAATGGAGCCTGACATGAACAGAAACGTGCTTATCGCTATTATCGCAGTCCTCGTCATTGCTGGGGGCTATTATCAGTTCAAAGTGAAGCCGGCGCAGCGCGCCGCAATGGAAACCGCGCAAAAAGCAACGGATCAAGCCGCTGCTGACGCGAAGAAAGCCGCAGACGACGCTGCTGCTGCCGCAGCCGCCGCCGCTGCTCCTGCCGCGACCACCGCAATGACTGACACCACCGCTGCCGCGACCACCGCAATGACCGACACGACCGCTGCTGCAACCACCGCGATGGCCGACGCCGCCAAAATGCTGGACCCGGCTGCTTGGGATGCTGCCAAAGTCACCGCGATGATCGACGCATCCACGCTGGACGCTGCGACCAAAGCCACGCTGAAAACCGCCGTGACCGATGCTGGCACCGACGCGACCAAGATCGCCGCCGTGAGCGCCCAGATCAAGACCGCGCTGAAGATGTAATTCGACCCTTTGGGGTTGCGA
>JBDSXE010000024.1:0-8634 GCA_039926325.1 Paracoccaceae bacterium
TCAGGTTCATGGGCAGGGCTCCACTTCTGATGCCAATATAGGACTGATGCGGCGATGCGGCAAGGTGGGGTGCCGCCTTGGAGTTGGCCTTTGCCAAATACTCCCCGCGGAGCGACTTTCCTTGACCGAAAAGAGCCTCCGGCGGGGATATTTGGACCAATATGAATGGCATAGTTGGTTTGGGGCAGGATGGCGGTATAAGGGGGCAACGATTGTGAGGTTTCATGCTTACACCCTACGCCTGCCATCCTGACGCCTCTCGTGGGCGGTTGCATGCAGAGAAGATGTCGTCGTTTCGTTCGCCTTTTCAGCGTGATCGCGACCGGATTATCCATTCCAGCGCGTTCCGGCGATTGAAGCACAAGACACAGGTGTTTGTCGAACATGAGGGCGATTATTACCGCACGCGGCTGACCCACACGATCGAGGTCGCGCAGGTGGCGCGGACGATTGCGGGGGTGTTGGGGCTGAACACTGATCTGGCAGAGGCGGTGGCGCTGGCGCATGATCTGGGGCACACGCCGTTCGGCCATACCGGTGAGGACGCGATGGAGGCGCTGATGGCGCCCTACGGCGGGTTTGATCATAACGCGCAGGCCCTGCGGATCGTGACACGGTTGGAGCGGCACTACGCGGATTTCGACGGGCTGAACCTGACGTGGGAAAGCCTGGAGGGGATTGCCAAGCATAACGGGCCGTTGATCGGGCCGAATGCGGATGAGAAACATGCCGGGCCGCTGCCCTATGCGCTGGCCGAGGTGAATGCGGAGTGGGATCTGGAGCTGTCCACCCATGCTTCGGCAGAGGCGCAGGTGGCGGCGATTGCGGATGATGTGGCGTATAGTCACCACGATTTGCATGACGGGTTGCGGTCTGGGCTGTTCACCGAGGCGGATCTGATGGAACTGCCGGTGACTGGACCGGCGTTTGAGGAAGTGGACCGGCTGTATCCGGGGCTGGAAAAGATGCGGCGGCGGCATGAGGCTTTGCGGCGGGTGTTTGGCCGGATGGTGGAAGATGTGATTGCGGTCGCACAAGGGCGGCTGGAGGCGGCGCGGCCTTCGTCTGTCGAGGATATCCGGGCGATGGGAACCACGGTGATCCGGTTTTCGAAGCCGCTGTATCAAGAGTTGAAGGCGATCCGGTCGTTCTTGTTTCACCGGATGTATCGCGCGCCGACTGTGATGGTGGAACGGGCCCGTGTAACGGAGGTGGTGAATGGGTTGTTCCCGCTGTTCATGGCGCGGCCAGAGTTGCTGCCATCGGAGTGGCTGGCAGATGTTTCCGCGTGCAAGAGCGACGTGGAACTGGCGCGGATTGTCGCGGATTACGTCGCTGGTATGACGGACAGGTTTGCATTGGCAGAGGCGGGGCGGTTGTTGTGAGGGTGAGCGTCCAGATATGGACAATTGGTAATATCGTTTTGAATCAAATAGTTGCGCTACGGCGTTAACCGCATTTTAGCGTTTGCGGCATGGCCCGAAGCACAAACTACGGGCGTTTTGCGGCCCACAGCCAGATTGCCATCAGCACCAGCGATGCCAGCATGTTCCATGTCGCCATCGACAGCGTGAACATCTCCCATGCGGCCTGGTCGCAATGGACGACGGGTGCGGATTGAATCTGGGCGAGCAGGTCTTTGGGGCTGAGGTTGGCGATGGAGCCGGAGGTGCAGGTGCTTGGCCCCAGCCACCAGTGGCGTTCAACGCCAGTGTGATAGCCGCCAATGACTGCGGTGGTCAGGGCTGCCACGGCGCCGAAATAGGGCAGGATGCGGTTTATGATACCGCGCGGAATCAGCAGGGCCACGATGCCGATGACGATGGCGACGGCGTGGGGATAACGCTGTTGCAGGCACAGATGACATGGGGCGAGGCCGCCAATGTACTGGAACGCGAACGCCCCGGCCAGCAGGGCTGCGGAGCCCAGAGTGGCAAGCAGGATCAGGGATTGGCGGTTCATGTCACGCTCCGATAAGTTTCAGGCCAAGCCAGATCGCGGCTGCCGCCACAATCGCGACTATCACAACGGTGGCAAGGCGGCGCTGGATCACGTCTGCGATAGCGGGGCCATAGGTTTTGAGCGCCCAACCCAGCACAAAGAACTTGGTCCCGCGCGCCACGATGGCGGCGAGGATGAACAGCGGCAGGCTGAACCCAACGACGCCCGACAGGATCGTTACGACCTTCATCGGCGGCAAGTGGGCGAGGCCGGATGTCACCAGCAGCAGAAGGATCGTGCCGGTGCCCGTGGCGGCCTTGAGTTGGTTGAACGCATCGACGCCGTTGTAGAACTGCAGGATTGGCAGAGCGATGAGGTCAAAGAAGTAGTGACCAATCAGCCAGCCAAAGACGCCGCCCAGAACCGACGCCACACTGGCCACCAAAGCATAACGCATCGACCGTTCGGGGCGGGCCAAGCACATCGGCAAAAACAGAATCTCTGCGGGCAACGGAAAAACCGAGCTTTCCACGAAGGAAATGATCGCCAGCGCAAAGGTCGCATAACGCGATTTGCCCCAAGTGAGCGTCCAGTCAGCAAGGCGGCGGAACATTTATCGCACCCACGGGTTTTGCATCCTATGGCCCTGCGTCTTGCTTGGCGTCAAGGGCTGCAGCACGCAAAAGGGGTATCGGGCGTGGCCCGGCCCCGTTAGACTTTGGCATCGGCAGGGAGAAGTGCGATGGAATGGCGGGGCAGGCGCGAAAGCAGCAATATCGAAGATCGCCGGTCGCAGGGTGGTTTCGGCGGGTTTGGCGGCGGACAGCGCAGCGGATCAGTGGGCGTTGGTGGCGGATTGGGGCTGGTGGCAATTGTGGTTGTCGGCTGGTTCTTTGGCATCGATCTGACGCCACTGCTGAACGGCGGCGGTTCAACCTCTTCCTCTTCCTCTGGCTATGCATCGGAACCGATGACTCAGGCCGACATGGATGCCGGTAAATTTGTCAGCGTCACGCTTGCTGATACTGAGGATATTTGGGCCAAGGTGTTCCAAGAGCAACTGGGCAAGACATATCACCCGGTCACGCTGGTGCTGTACAAAGGGATTACGCAGTCGGACTGCGGCGATGCGTCTGGTGCCACGGGGCCGTTCTACTGTCCGGTAGACAAGAAAGTATACCTCGACACCAATTTCTTTGTGACGATGAAGCAAGATCTGGGAATCAATGGCGATTTTGCCAACGCCTATGTCGTGGCGCACGAAGTTGGGCACCATGTGCAAGACGAGTTGGGGATTTTGGCCAAGGCCAATGACGTCCGGGGGCGGTCATCGGAAACCTTAAGCAACGAGATATCGGTGCGGATCGAATTGCAGGCGGATTGTCTGGCAGGGATCTGGGGCCGGGACGTGCAACAGCAATTCGGCACCATCGAGCCGGGCGATTTCGACGAGGCGATCAATGCGGCCAAGCAGATCGGGGATGACACGTTGCAGCGCAATGCGGGGCAAGTGCCGATGCCTGACAGCTTTACTCACGGCACCAGCGCGCAACGGTCGAAGTGGTTCCAGACCGGACTGAAGTCGGGTCAGGTGTCGGCGTGCGACACGTTCGCTGCGGCTAAACCGTGAGTGCCCCCAAAACCTTCGGTGGTTGACGCCGTCAGTGTGGGCGGCTACATCGCGCATCAGGTGGCCCGAGTGGTGGAATGGTAGACGCAGAGGACTCAAAATCCTCCGCCGCGAGGCATGTCGGTTCGAGTCCGACCTCGGGCACCAAATGATCCTGAAAGTGTTGGCCGATCGGCGCCATTTGTGGCGAAGGGCGATTGCGGCAAAAATTGGGCGCAATTTGGGCAGTATCTTTAGGTGATTCGGGCATTCTTAACCGTTACAATGTGTTAACGGTCAAAGATCGGGCGGTTTTGGCGAAATTGGAGCACTGGGTGAAACAACCCGCAGCTGATCTGGGCAGAAATGCGGCACAATTGTCCAGATTGTTGTGCGGCGCCCAAAGTTTCTGAATCCGGGATGGTGCATACACTTTATAGTTGTATGCGAGGTAAAAAGCCTGTTTTTGTAGGAAGTTGGGAACGATCGGCGCATTGTATTGGGCCGATTTTGGCAACAATCTGCAACCTCAGCGGCTCTAGTTGCCAAATGTATCAACTTTAAGCATAACTTCTCGCCACAGTGTTGCCGCGGTCCTGCCATTTTTTCCCTATGCGTCAGCCGCAACGACCGCTAATCAGAAGATGTCCTGTTAAAAGGGACAAAGGCCGTGGGGGCGGTCTGTGAGTGGTGTGGCACCTGTCGGTGCGGGTATTGAGGAACCAGGGTTCCAAGCGGGGTACTGCGCCTCGCATGACCAAAGGACGGGTTTGCCCGTATATTGGAACCTTGGGCAGTTTGCCCCGCAACGTGACCATCACGACAGTACCGGCGTCTGGCGCGGCCATTTTTGTGGCCGATTGTCCGCTGCATTCCGCAAGGCATGTACGGGCGAGCCAGGGTTTAGAAGGCGGTTTGCCGCCTTTGAAAATCGACGGGGGTCTTGGCCCCTGAAATACGACGGAGCGTTACGATGCTGGATTTGAACGGCCCCTTGAACTTTTCGGCACCCATCGCCGGACCGCTTTCAGAGCGCCCTTTGATCAATGTGTCCGGCACCGCCTCGTCGTTGCACGCAACGCGGTTTCACTGGAGCCTGTCATGAGCCTTTCTTTTTTCTGTTTCGATTTGTCTGGTAACAAGTGCGACGTGGCATCTGACTGCGTGACGCAACATGACGACGGCTGCTGGTATGACAACCACGGCACTCAGTGCCACCCAAAGCTTGACGGCTATGTCGAGGGCACAACTGGCAACGACGTGATCGACTACAATTACACCGGCGATCCCGAAGGCGACAAGATCGACCACAACGACGCCGTGCTTGGCAACGCCCATTCGAACGATGACATCGTCTACGCCTACGGCGGCAACGATACGGTTTTGGCGGGCGCCGGCAATGACCTGGTCTATGGCGGCACGGGCAACGACAACCTGTCGGGGCAGGACGGCAATGATACGGTCTACGGTGACAACGGGTCCGACACGATGTCCGGCGGTGCGGGCAATGACGTGCTTTACGGTGGCCCGGACGGCGACACGATCTATGGCGGTGCAGGGTCTGATCTGGTCGATGGTGGTGCGGGCAATGATCTGATCGACACGTCGAACAGCCTGCAATCGCCCGATATAGGCTATCCGGGACTGTACCCGGCCGACAGCGCCCCGAACGATGACAAAGACACCATCGTCGGTGGTCAGGGTGACGACACAATCCGCACCGGCGACGACGCAGACAGCATTCACGGCAATGAGGGCGCGGATTCGATTGACGCCGGGGTCGATAACGACACTGTCTTTGGCGATGCGGGCAACGATACGATCATCGGCGCCGAGGGTGCGGACGTCATTTCTGGCGGCAGTGGCGACGATGTGGTTTATGGCGGCTATGGTCCGGGCACGCCCGATCTGGTCAATATCCCCGACGCGACCGACCTTGCGCCGGGCAACGGCACTGACCTGATCCACGGCGATGAGGGCAACGACACGCTGTTTGGCATGGACGACAAGGATACGATCTACGGCGACGCCAACAATGACGTGATTTATGGCGGCATTGACGATGACTCGCTGTTCGGCGGCTCCAACAACGACGTTGTTCATGGTGACGACGGTAATGATCGGGTCTTTGGTGACGACGGCAATGACTCGCTGTCTGGCGGCGCGGGGGCTGACTCGGTCTTTGGCGGCAGCGGTGCCGACCTGATCGTCGGTGGCAATACTGGCGATTTCGTGGATGGCGGCGAGCAGGGGAACGACCACGACACGCTGGATCTGACAGGCGCTGGTCCGCTGCACATCATATATGACCCGACCAACCCGGAAAACGGCACGGTCAACTTTCTTGACCCGACCGACCACCACGTCACGGGCACGCTGACCTTTCAGAACATCGAAAATGTCATCCCCTGCTTTACCCCCGGCACCCTGATCGCCACGCCGCGTGGCGAAGTGGCTGTTGAAAGCCTGCAGATCGGTGACAGGATTATCACCCGCGACAACGGGATGCAGGAAATCCGCTGGATCGGTAAGCGCGAGCTGAGCTGGCGGGATCTGTCGCTGGCATCGCATCTGAAGCCGGTGCTGGTCCGGCAGGGCGCACTTGGCAATGGTGTGCCGGAACGCGACATGCTGGTTTCGCCAAACCATCGCCTGCTGGTCGCGAATGATCGCACCGCACTGTATTTCGACGAGCATGAGGTACTGGTTGCGGCCAAGCATCTGGTGCAAAGCAAGGGCGTGTATTCGGTCGATACCGCAGGTGTTACCTATGTCCACTTCATGTGCGACCGCCACGAGGTTGTGCTGTCGAATGGCGCCTGGACCGAAAGCTTTCAACCCGGCGACTACTCGCTGAAGGGCATGGGCAATTCGCAACGCGCCGAAATCTATGACTTGTTCCCGGCGCTTAGGACCGAAGTTGGTCTGGAAAACTATGGCGCAGCCCGTCGCACCCTGAAGCGTCACGAAGCGTTGCTGATCGGGAAGTAGTAAACACGCGACTTTCGGCACGTTATTTGGTGCCGACAACGGATGAGGGGGGCGTTCGCCCTTCTTTTTTGGTGGTATCTTTCGTTTGAAGTTCGTGATTGTTCGGAAATGAACGCGAAATAATGTTATAGTAATTCTACTTAAGGTAGAGTTGCGCTGGCATTGATTCTCGTTATCGGGATGTCGTCGGGTAGGTGAAGTGACGTTCGTTAAGGCAGCATGGATAACTCTCTGGCGCTTGTGGTTCGTATGAAGATTGCGGGTTTGTGGCCCGCAAGTCGATGTAACTGGTGCAGGAGTTTGCCATGCCGGATGACCATGAAAGTATCCCTGCTACGACTTCGGTTGGTGAGCCCGTTGGCCTGCGAACGCCTACGAAAGTCATGCCCGATCTGGCCGACAACGGCCCAAACCGCATCGTATATGCCCCGCCGCGTGACGCCACTTGCGCGGTGGAGTTTCTGGATGAGCCGGGCAATGTGGTCAGTGTCGTCAACTTTACCGACATCAACCGGGCGATTGCCTGTTTCACGCCTGACAGCCTGATTGCGACCGAGGAGGGTGGCGTGCGGGCAGCGGATCTGAGGGTTGATGACCGGGTGGCGACCCGTGACAATGGCAATCAAAGCATTCGATGGATTGGCAGCCGGAGTTTGGCATCTGCGGACCTGATCCTGAATCCGAAGTTCCATCCGGTGCTGATCAGCAAGGGCGCGCTGGGGAATGGTCAGCCAGAGCGCGATATGATCGTGTCGCCCAGTCACCGCCTGTTGAGCGTCGACGACCGCAATCTGCTGCATTTCGACGAGCGAGAGGTTTTGATCGCTGCACAGCATTTGATCGGGCGGCCTGGCATCAGGCAGCTGTCGGTGGCGCAAACGACCTATGTGCATTTCATGTTCGATGATCATCAGATCGTGTTGTCCGATGGCGCTTGGACTGAAAGCTTTCAGCCGGGGGATTATACTTTGCGCGGAATTGGCAACGCACAAAGCGCGGAAATCTTTTCGTTGTTCCCTGAATTGACGTCCGAGTCTGGTTTGGTCGCCTATGCTGCGGCCCGTCGCACGCTGAACGAACAAGAAGCAACGCTTGTTGCCACCTAATCCGTTATTCTGTTGACGCCGAGATCGATTCGCCGTGGCGGCGTAAATATCGGCATTTCAACTCTAGATTTTTTTGCCCAAATACAGTTACAATCCGTGGTTGCGTGGCTGGTGGCGATATTGCGGCTGATGCCCAAAGGCTGCCACAATCCATTGATTACGAACTATAATTATTCCGAGCCCGCCATACTATCTTTCGATTTTATGGGTATCTGAAGCGCCTGAATTATCGGGTAGGGCGCAATGGCAAACTTCAACGGCACAGCGGGCAACGACACGTTCGCGGGTGGTGGTGGTGCTGATAGCATTAGCGGCAACGCTGGTAACGACACGCTGTACGGCGGTGGCGGCAACGACACCGTAAGCGGTGGCGACGACAACGACTCGCTGTTTGGCGGTTCCGGCAGCGACTCGATGGACGGCGGCAATGGCAATGACACGCTGGACGGCGGCACGGGAGCGGACACGCTGGTAGGTGGCGCCGGCGATGACAGGTTCGACCTGACCGGTACCTTTGGCAATGACACGATGACGGGCGGCGAGACGTCAGAGACCACCGGCGATACGATCAACGCGGCTGGCCTGACCACTGGCGTGACCGTCACCTACACCGGCAGCGAGGCCGGGACGATCACCGACGGCACCAGCACCGCCAACTTTACCCAAGTCGAGAATATCACCACGACCGCGCTTAACGACTTGATCAATGCGGCGGCCAACACGACCAATTCGATCATCGACGCGGGCGGCGGCAATGACACCGTTACCGGCGGCAGCGGCAACGACGCGTTCCTGTTCAATACCGCGCTCAGTGCGTCCACGAATGTCGATCGGGTCGTCGATTTCAACGTTCCGAACGACACGATCCAGATAGACAACAGCATCATGAAGGCCCTTATGCAGACGGGGACGCTTACGGTGGCCTCCTTCTTCGTCGGTGCAGCCGCGCATGATGCGAGCGACCACATCATCTACAACAAGGCGACC
>JBDSXE010000025.1:0-5831 GCA_039926325.1 Paracoccaceae bacterium
GCGATGGCACGCGCGGTCGGCAGCACTGCGGGCCTGCCCGATGGCGCGTCGCCGGTGGAGTATTTGCGCTGTGTGGCCTTTGACCAGTTGGATCTGGCGCATTTTCTGGCTGCTGACGATCACGGAATTTCCCCCGACGACGTCAGTAAGGCGCTAAGCGATCCATTCGCAGGCAAGCCCGTTGCCGGCAAAATCGCCATCGCCCGACAGATTCTCGCCAAGCTGACACCTTGACGAGAGGCCGTTATTAGCGCTGCAACCGGGGGCCGTTGCGGCCATTTTCGTGCTCATTCACTAGAAAAAACCCACTTTTTTGCTATCCTGCCCGCACGGGAACCAACTCGTGCACCATTATGGGATAGGGACATGAACATTTCGCGCGCATTTCTGATTTTGGGCAGCATCTGGATTTTGGTCGGCATTCCGATTGGGATGTATATGGGGCCAACGCAGGACATCACGCTGATGCCCCTGCACGCCCACATCAACCTGGTGGGGTTCGTGCTGTCGTCGATTTTCGGACTGGTCTACCTCGCCAAACTGGAAATGGCAGCAAACATTCTGGCGCAGGCGCATTTCTGGCTGCATCTGGTCGGCAGTGTCGTGTTGCTGCCTTTCCTGTTCTTGCTGCTATCGGGCCGGATGGCGGAAGCCACCGCCGGTCCTATCATGGGAATAGGTGAGGGGCTGATCACGCTGGGTATAATTGCCTACCTGATCAACCTGCTGCGTAACGGCTAAAATTCGGTCCCGGCTTGAGCCAGCCGGGACTAGCCGAACAACACCACCAGCCACGCCACGCCACCTGCAATCGCGGTCAAGGCGACGGCGGCAGAACCACAGTCCTTGGCCCGCTTGGCACGCGGGTCCAAGTCTTTTGTAAGCCAGTCCACCATTTCTTCCAGCGCGGTGTTCATCAACTCCGCCGCCAGCACCAACAGCCCCAGCGCCAGCAGCAACGCCCGCTCACCGGTCGTCATATGAATGGCAAAGACCAGCAGCGCGTTGATGATGTTGACAACTGTCCATTGCCGCAGCGACTTTTCCGTTGTCCAGGCGGCACGCCAGCCGTCCAGCGACCATGTCACCGTGTTGGCGAAACGCTGAACCTCGGCCTGCAGCAGGTCTTTCATTGATGCCTCCCACGGCTTTGGGCGCATCAGATACAAAGCCGAGGCCAGTGTAAATCAGCCAGCGCGCAACGCCTGCAGATAAGCGCGGGTCGAGGTGACGATGTGGGCAAAACGGTCGCCGCCCAGATTGACCCCGCCATACCACCGCGTCACCACGATGATGTGGTCGGCCAGCCCCTCACGCTCGATCATCTTCAGGATCACCGCCGCCGCCCCGGCCTCACCATCATCATCTTTCAACGGCTGGTCCGCGATGATGGCTGCCCACGAATTATGCGTCGCCTTGGCGAATTTCTTGACCTGCTTCAACTCCGCCAGAAACGCCGCCAGCGCCGCACGGTCCCCCACCGCGCCGCCGGACACGGCATAGCGCGAGCCACGGTCACGAACGGTGTCAAGGATTTGCAACATCGCGTATCACTAGCGAAAACACCGCAGCAGCGAAAGCCGCCTCACGCCAGCAGACTTTCAACCTCGGCCCGGATGCGGCAATAGGCGGGCAGCGTGTCGGCCTGCACTGTGACCGCCAACCAGTTGCTGCACGGCACCGCTGAGGGGCAGCTGGCGCAGCGGTCGACAAGCCGCCCAAGTTCCGCGCGCGTCATCCAGCCGTCGGTGACAGCCTCTACCAGATTGACACCCCTGACCCGCGCCATGCCGCGCGTCAATGCCCACGCCATCGAAGTTTCACTGAATAAGGGCATCGCTTGCATCCTTTGTCGCCACATCATGAATGTGCGACCTGTGGCGCGGGGCGTCCATGATCCAGATCATGTGCCAACCCCGGTTGCACCCCGCGAAACCCCCGCCTATCATCGCCCGATGTTCACCATCGAGCACGATTTCGACGCCACCGTGATCACCCTTGTTGACGAGGGTTCGGTGCATTTGACCGAAGACATCACGATAGAGGCGTTCGAAGAATGCGTCGTGTTGCAGCAGATTGATCCGCAAACTGACGCGCCCGTCCGGATCACCCTTAGTATGCGGCAGCTAAGCGATCTTGCCGCCGCGCTGAACCTTCCCGAAGGCGTCTACCGCCTGAAATAGGCAAATCCGCGTTGAGCGATTGTCACCCGGACATCTTGCATCGGTGGCATAGATCGGGCAAGCCGCTGTGGTCCCTTCGCCAACGCTTGACACAGCCGGGGCCTGCCCCAGATTGTTCCCGAAGGAGCATTTTATGCCACGACCAGACCCTGCAGCGTTCGCCTTTCTGTCCAACCGTCGTTCGCGTCCCGCCAAACTGTTCGCAGGTCCGGTGCCTGACCGTGACCAGCTTTTGCCGATCCTGACCGCCGCCTTGCGCGTACCGGATCACGGCAAGATTGAACCGTGGCGCCTGATCGTCGTGGACCGCGCCGCAATGCAGCGGTTGGCCGATCTGGCCGAAGCACGGGCGCGCGAACTGGGTGGCGATGCCGAAAAGATCGGCAAGGGGCGCGGGCAATACGACATGGGACAACTAGCCGTCGTGGTGATGTCCTCGCCCAAGGACCACCCCAAAGTGCCGCCCGCCGAACAGATCGCCTCTGCCCACGCGCTGTGCATGAACATCCTGAACGCGGCAGAGGCGGCGGGGTGGGGTGCGAACTGGCTGACCGGCTGGCCGGCGCATGACGCCACCTTCGCCGCCCGTGCGTTCGGTTGCACGCTTGCGGAATCTGTCGCCGGCATCGTCCACATCGGCACACCGCACACTGACGGCCCCGACCGCCCGCGCCCCGACCCTGATCGCATCATCACCTGGCCCGCATCATGATTTTCAGCGATTTCGGCAAGGCCCTCGGGCAGCTAGGCGATCCGCGTTTTCTGCGGGTGCTGTGCTTTGGCTTGCTGTTGTCGCTGGCGCTGCTGTTCGGGATTTACGCGCTGGTGCTGGGCGTGATCGACATGTTTGTGCCCGGCCACATCTCGATCCCATTTGTCGGCCCGGTGGACGGTCTGCCAAAGCTGCTGGGTTGGGCGTCGATCCTGTTGATGATGGTGCTGTCGGTTTTCCTGATGGTTCCCGTCGCGTCCGCCTTCACCGCGTTTTTTCTGGAGGATGTGGCGCAGGCGGTCGAGGATCGGCACTATCCCGCCCTGCCGCCCGCATTGCACACCAGCTTTGGCGACACACTTGTCGATACGCTGAACTTTCTGGGGGTTCTGATCGCGGTCAACTGCCTGTCGCTGATCCTGTGGGCGTTTGCCGGGCCGTTCATCCCTTTGGTGTTCTGGGCAGTGAACGGCTATTTTCTGGGACGAGAGTATTTCACGCTGGTCGCCGCCCGCCGCATCGGTCGCGTCGCGGCCCGCGCACTGCGGCGCGAGCATGGTGGGCAGGTTTGGCTGGCAGGCATCCTGATGGCGGCACCGCTGTCGCTGCCGCTGGTCAACCTACTGATCCCGGTGCTGGGGGCCGCGACGTTCACGCACCTGTTCCACCGCCTGCAAGACACATCCGGCGCGCAACACAGCACGATCCCGCACACACGTTAGAACTGTTTCAGCCCCGCTTCATGATCCCAAAAATATCCATGTCGTTTGCACCGTAGTGCTGCGACAGGATGTAAATCGTCAGGCACAGGATCGCCCACACCACCAGCGTCACCAGCGTGGTGATCTTGGCTTTTTTGCCGACCAGAAAATCAGCCGGGGCCGATTTTGGCGTACCCGGCGTCACCTCGCCCGCCTCGGCCTGCGAGGTGAAACGTAACGGCAGCACGCAGAAAAAAACCATGAACCAAGTGATCGAGAACAAGACGATTGAGCCGGCCCAGGTCATGTTTCTTCCAGTTCTATCAACGTGCCGGTAAAGTCCTTAGGGTGCAAAAACAGAACCGGCCTGCCATGCGCCCCGATCTTGGTCGGCCCCAGTACTCGCGCACCCTTGGCCAGCAACAGATCACGCGCGACTGCGATATCAGCCACCTCATAGCACAGATGATGTATGCCGCCGCCCGGATTCTTGTCCAGAAACCCCCGGATGGGTGAGGCGTCCCCCAAGGGCGTCAGCAGTTCAATCTTGGTATTTTGCAGCGCGATGAACACCACCGTCACACCATGTTCCGGCAAATCCTGTGCCGGGCCAACCTCCGCTCCCAGCGTGTCGCGGTATTGTGCCGCTGCGGCGTCAAGGTCCGGCACTGCAATCGCAACGTGGTTCAGGCGGCCTATCATCTCGGCTCCAATGTTGGTGCGGGTTATGCGAACTGTTGCACCCAAGGGCAAGGGGCTGCGGGAATTGCCGCCGGTGCCGCGACATTAACACGCGGTTAGGGATAGTGTGTTTCGTTGGGTCATTCAGGTCGGAGATGCGCCATGCCCAACAACCTTATCGCCGAACTGCCCAACCTGCCGCAACGCAGGTATTCCCATCTGGTACCGGGTCAAGATGTTTCGCCAAATGCCCCCCTGCGTGGCCTGACCGTTCTTGCCGTCGAAGACAGCCGTTTCGCGTCAGAGGCGTTGCGCCTGATGTGCCAACGCATTGGCGCGCGGTTACGGCGGGCAGAAACCCTGCAAATGGCGTATTCGCACCTGCGGCTGTATCGTCCTGACGTGGTGATCGTCGACCTTGGCCTACCTGACGGGCGTGGAGAGGCGCTGATCCGCGATCTGGCCTCTGCGCGCTGTCCTGTTGTCATAGGCACCTCTGGCGATTTGGGCGGTCGGGCGTCGGCGCTGGCTGCAGGGGCAGACGGCTTTCTGGACAAACCGCTGGAAAGCCTTGCCGCATTTCAGGCAGCCCTTTTGCGCCACTTGCCACAAGCCGTGCAAACGGCTCCACCGACTGAAACCACGGTTATGCCCGACACGCTGGCGCTGCGCGACGATCTGGCCCACGCCGCCGCACTGATCGAGGCTGGCACGGATGAGGCGGGGCAGAAATACCTGTCTGCGTTTCTGGGTGGCGTCGCCCGTCATGCCCGCGATCCCGCCTTGGCAGCGGCCGCCGCTGCGGCAGGTTCCGCGCCACTTGCCGGACAGTTGGACCACCTTGGCGCGATGCTGCGCCGCCGCCTTGCAGCATCAGACGGGGCGTTCTGCGCTACAACCCCAACGTCCTAACCGCCCAGCGTCGGATCCCAGCCCGGTCGCACCAGCCGCGTCAGGCCAGACAGGCTTTCCATCTGCCGCCCTTCACCGTTGAAATTACGCGGTGACAGCCACGCCGCATAAGCCTCGCGAAGCGCCGGCCATTCCTTGTCGATGATGGCAAACCACGCGGTATCCCGATTGCGCCCCTTGACGACGGCGGCCTGCCGAAACACCCCTTCATAGGAAAACCCCAGCCGCTGCGCCGCCCGCCGCGACGGCACGTTCAGCGCATCGCATTTCCATTCATAGCGCCGATAGCCCGCCCGAAACGCCCAGTCCATCATCAGAAACATCGCCTCGGTCGAGGCGCGGCTGCGGTTCAGTTCCGGCGACAAGTTTATGTGCCCAACCTCGATCGAGCCCATTTCAGGCGCAATCCGCAGATAGCTGGCGACACCGCCACAATGACCGCTGTCAATCTGGCGGATCACGTAGAACAGCGGATCCTCCCCGGTGGCGGAATCCTTGGCCCAGCGATGATACGACGCTGCCGCAGCGAAAGGTCCGTACGGCAGATAGTCCCACAATCCGTCATGCCCGGAATAGGCGCGGAACAGGTCGGCAGCATGGGCGTCGGGGTCCATGCGCTCCAGCCGCACCACCTGCCCCTCC
>JBDSXE010000026.1:0-5585 GCA_039926325.1 Paracoccaceae bacterium
GACGTGGGCGAAGGAGATTCATGAATTGCTATATTTGTCCGGACTCGATACTGGCAGCTATACATATTCTGAAATTTGATCCAGAACAAACTTTTGCCTCGTCCCTATTTAAAATGGTCCGATCCCAAAGCAAGGTCTGTGCGGCAGCACGCTTAGAAGGCACGGGGTCACCCCGAACCTCCCTGTAGGCGGGCGGCAAGCCCTAAAAGTTGACCTCGGAGCCCCATCGTCACTGCTATCACCAGCTCTGCCCGCTCTCACACAACGCCTGCAGCGTGATGCCGCGGCGATTGGCTGGCCCGTTCATAGTAGAGTGCAAAGTCAGCAAGGAACGGTTACGGCACGGCCGAGAACTTTTCGAGCACAGCGGTGTCTTGGCTGTGTGCAGTGATCTTATTCAGGTTATGCGCCGTTATCTAAAACTGCTGCTGCTATGTTTGACCATGATTGCCGTTCCCCTCAAGGGGGTGTTCGCGGCGAGCGCAGCCTATTGCGGATCTTTACATACTCACCAGCACACGAAAGCGGACGCCGGTCACAACTCTAGAAACCACGCTCACGCTAATGAAGCC
This sequence comes from Paracoccaceae bacterium, assembly GCA_039926325.1. GTDB lineage: Bacteria > Pseudomonadota > Alphaproteobacteria > Rhodobacterales > Rhodobacteraceae > Stagnihabitans. The sequence goes on from JBDSXE010000026.1 coordinate 573, forward strand.
GGCTCCGCTGACCACGCTTCGCACGGGAATACCGCCGCGAGCGAGTCACCGGTCAAGCACGAAAAAGACCCACTCTCCGCATCGAAATGCAGTGCGTGTTCCACCTGCGGGGCTCATGCGGTTGCCGCCGGGTCGCTCGATATGACTCGTCCTGATTTCCTGCCTGCTTCGCTCGTCGCGATACCGTTCCTTTCCTCCATGCGGGCCAGCATTTTTGCTGACGGCCTGGAGCGACCTCCAAAAGACATCCTCGTCTAGCTGGCGCTGCCCGCGTCTCTCCCGCAGCCTCTGGGTGCGGGTGGTGCCTGTCGGCTCGCGCGCGCCACTTATCGACCATTTGCCGAATACGTCGGTTTTTCTTCGAGCACCAACGTGTTCAAGGCTACAAACGTTCGGCTGCTATGCGACCCCCGGTGATCGTGACATAGCGCCGGATAGCGCCAATCCGGCGGTCCGACAACTGGCATCAGCACTGATTCATTTCACTACGGAGACTCACTTATGAAGCATCTTGGAGCAGCGCTCGTAGTCACTCTTTCGCTCGCCGGGACCGGAATTACCGCGTACGGTGACGAAGGGCATCAGCACAAGCCTGGCGCAAAAGCGCACGGTCAGCCGCATGCCTCGGCGCTCGGCAAGCCTGGAAACGCGAAGAATGTCAGCCGCTCCGTCGAAATCGCGATGGATGACAGCATGCGCTTCAACCCGTCTAGCATCGACGTTAAGAAGGGCGAGACCATTCGGTTCGTGCTCAAGAATGGTGGCAAGCTCAAGCACGAGATGGTGCTGGGCACGATCGAGGAACTGAAAAAGCACGCCGCGTTGATGCTCAAATTTCCCGAAATGGAACACGCCGATCCGAATCAGGCCAGCGTCGAGCCGGGGAAGACGGGCGAATTGATCTGGCAGTTCACCAAATCTGGAAACTTCGACTTCGCGTGCCTGCAGGCGGGGCATTACGAGGCGGGGATGAAAGGACAGGTGATCGTCGCTGCTGTTGCCATGAAAGGCCAGTAACGGCCACACCGAATACAAGCTCTGATAGATTTTTAATCGCAACGGGCATCAGCCGGGGCAACGCGTCGGCGCTCGACGACCTACGTGCAAGTTTTTTCTATCACTACAAAGGTAATTGACATGAAATCGACAACGACATTACTGCTGGCGGCTGCCATTATTTCCGCCCCGGCTTTCTCATTGAATGCTTTCGCTGACAAAGGACACGATCATGATGCAAAGCCGATGGCAATGGCAGCGCCTGCGGCCGCCGGCGACATGGCCGATGGCGAAGTGCGCAAGGTGGACAAGGACGCCAAGAAGATCACGCTCAAGCACGGCGACATCAAGAACCTCGACATGCCCGGCATGACCATGGTGTTTCAGGTCAAGGACCCAGCTCTGCTCGAAAAGGTGCAAACCGGTGACAAGGTTAAGTTCAGGGCGGAAAAGGCCGGCGGCACCCTCATGGTGACGGACATACAGATCGCACAGTAACCATGGATCGATGTGCCTTCGGTTGGACTGGCTGCCGTGGCTAACTTCGGCAACTCTCCTTGCCCTTAGCGTCGCGTGATGCGCGTGCGCTGATGGCGATGAGTGTGGTCTTTGCCGGTTATTCCTTCTACGCGGGCATGGACGCCGATGCGCCCTGGCCAAGGTGGCGCGCCGCCTTGCGTCGCTAGGCGACAGGGGCGGCCGGACTGCTCGCCGCATTGGCGCTGATGGCGATGGTCATCAGCGCCAGCTGGCGGTGTGGACTCCAGCCAACGACCGGAACGACGAGTCTTTGGTTTTGCTGGGGACTGCGGTCGCATTGTGATGGATATCGGACAGTTGCGGACGTGAGCTGGATACCAGAATCGTTGCAATGCTGTCGGCGTTGGAAATGGCGTCGAGTGCGCTGATGGCCAACGCTTTCGGATTGACTTTGGCGTCGTGTGTTTTTGCGTCGCACCAGCATCGCGATTGCCGTTATGGCTGGCGCGAAACTGCAAGCAGATTGATAATCGCCGACTGTTGCGGCATTTAGACGGTGCACCATGAATCATCACCCGGATAGGCAAGTGCTCCAGTTCCGTTGGAACCTGTCCGACGTCGTGTTCCGCCAGCTTTCCCGGCGGTTCTGATGCAACCCTGTTCGGTCATCGGAAGCAGCGCGTTGTTCTCTTTTATTTGTTAACTGCCGATCGTCCGACTTTCGGCTCACGTGGAGATACATCATGAAAAATGCATTTACTGGCAAACGCACCCGGATGGGAGTCTGCACGACTGTCGCTCTCGCCCTTCTCGGGATCATGCCCACGGCCTTTGCCCAGTCAGCCGCCAGCCCCGCCGACAAATCTGCGACCAAAGCCCCCGGTGGTATGGCCGCGCAGCCGATGCCGATGTCACCGCAGAAGAAAGATGCTGGCATGACCGGAATGTCCGGAATGGCGCCGATGAGCGCCGCCGACAGTGACATGCGAGCGTCCATGATGGGAATGATGAAGAGCATGGACACGATGAAATCGACCGGCGACACTGACCACGATTTCGCGATGATGATGAAAATGCATCATCAGGGCGCGATCGACATGGCGCAGATGGAATTGAAAGGCGGTAAGGACGCGACGATGCGGTCGATGGCGAAGCGGATCATCGCGGCCCAGCAGAGGGAGATCAGGCAATTCGATCAGTGGCTCGCCAAGAAAAAGTAATATCGTGAGGAGATTGGTGGCGCAAGGACGGTCAGCGCTCAAAGAAACGCGCGATAAACCGCCATCACGCTATCGCTCGATTTCCGCCTACCGCCTAACGCAATACGAGGGCCGGTTTAAGCCGCAATACTGACATCCGACACCGATGACCTAGCCGGTGGCCGGCCAATTCTATGGCCCAGAGAATCCGAATAACGTTCGCTGCGCATCCCAATCCAGCGGCACCTCACCCTGTCGCCCCCGGACTACGTGCAAATTGAGGTGCCGTGGCTGGCGTCCGCCCAAGATCGCCTGAATGATGTCCGGCGCCAATCGCGTCATTCTGAGCACCTCGTTTACCCAGCCGGGGTCCAGCTTGAAGCGACGGGCGAGTTCTACCGCATTTGCAGCATCTCCAGTATCGAGCAGTCGCTGCCAATAGAAGGCCTTTCCCAGCGTGCGGATCAAGGGCAGATCAAAGGTCGACGTGGATTGGACCATGTCGGCGCCGACGGGTGGCACTATCAGTTTGCTGCTACGGCGGCGCTTGATTGCCAGCGGCACAAAAGTCACTGGCCGACCGCCAACCTCAAATTGCCGAGGAGTTCCGGACGGCGTGATCTCCACTCGCCGCGACGCAGGCGTTTCCCGGGTTGGCTTGTTGGTAGCGGCCATCAGACCGTCTCCTGATCAGCAAGTGCACGCTGCTCGGCCGCGAATGGATGCCGATCCAGTTCCAGGGAGAACCGCTGCCAGGCATCATCCTTCCAAATAATGTCCAATCCATCCTCGTGAAGTTGGACTCGCTCAATGAGCAGCCGCATGATGCGGTTCTGCTCTATGGGGAAGAGGTTGTCCCAGACCTGGCTCATCTGTCGCATCGCCAACACCACGATTGGCTCATCCATCTCGTGCCCGTGGCCCTTAGTCAGCGCCATGCCGGCCTGCCAGACGCCCACGATCATTTCTGGTTTCTGCAGTACTTTGTGGACTTGCCTCAGTACCGCGGTTTCGATCTCCGCGGCAGGCAGTGGCCCGATCTTCGGGCGCGCGGGATCGTAAGTCGCCCCGGATGACTGGCGCTTTTCCAAATAAGGGACGTAGTACCGATACCGTTTGCCGCTCGCCTTCTGCGTGAAGGTCGGCAGCATCCGCTGGCCGTCGGGGGCGTACAGCAGCCCCGTCAGCAACGCCGGCTCCTGCTTATAGCGGATCCGCGGCCCCACCTTCCGGCCATCGATAATCGCGTGCGCCCCCGCCCACAACTCCGGAGTGAGAATCGGTTCATGCTGGCCTGGGAACGTCTGGCCCCTGTTGCTGATCTCGCCCAAGTAGAGGCGATTGCGCAGCATTTTGAAGAGGGATTGCTGGTCAATGATCCGACCCTCGTGCTCCCGTCCGTTCTGGGCGATCCACGCCTTGGTGGTGTGGCCCTCGATCTGTAATTCGCGCACCAGTTGCGCCGCTGATCCAGTTTCCGCAAACCGGGCGAAAATGTCGCGGACTAGTGTCGCCTCCGGCGCGTTGATCACTAGCTTGCGGTCCCGGACGTCGTAGCCAAGCGGCGGGACGCCGCCCATCCACATGCCCTTGGCCTTGCTGGCCGCGATCTTGTCGCGGATCCGTTCACCTGTGACTTCGCGCTCGAACTGCGCGAATGAAAGCAGGATGTTGAGCGTCAGCCGACCCATGCTGCTTGTCGTATTGAACTGTTGGGTCACCGACACGAACGTCACGCTGTGCACGTCGAACAGATCGACCATCTTGGCAAAATCGGACAAGGACCGCGAAAGCCGATCGATTTTATAGACCACCACGACATCGATCCGGTTTTCACCGATGTCGGTCAGCAGTCGCTGGAGCGCGGGCCGGTTGGTGTTGCCACCGGAAAATCCTCCGTCATCGTAGCCATCGTCAATGGCGGTCCAGCCTTCGTGGCGCTGGCTGCTGATGAACGCCATGCCTGCGTCACGCTGCGCTTCGAGGCTGTTGTACTCCTGGTCCAGCCCTTCATCCGAAGATTTTCGGGTGTAGATCGCGCATCGCTTTTTCGCGGTAAAGGTCGGCGGAAGTTTGGTCATGGCTTTCATGGCCGGGCCGCCTTTCTTTGCCGGCTGGTTGGTTTCAGACCGAAAAACACCGGACCTGAATACGGCGTCCCGGTAATTTCGCGGGCTACCCGGGAAAGGCTGTTGAAGGGGCGGCCGTCGAGATCAAACCGACCGTCTTCCATCACCTTGACCCGATGCGTGATGCCGTTGTATTCCCGGACCAGGGTGGTGCCCGGTGCGAGTTGACTCTCGGCTCGTCGCTTGCTGTTCGGGACTTCGCCGGTTTC
>JBDSXE010000027.1:0-8224 GCA_039926325.1 Paracoccaceae bacterium
GCTGTCGGCAACTGCGTCGGCGGCGACGTTCCTGAAGTTCAGCCCCTCTGTCACCGTCACCGATTTCAGGTATTGCTTCAGGCCGGCCCGCAGAAAGTAGTCGTTGACGACCGCCGTCGGGTCCAGATCCTGGCTAAGCGAGGCAGCAGCAAGGGTAGAGCGGTCCAGCGTGTTTTGCAAAGCGGTGCGGCGGGCTTCATAGCGCATGACGTCAACGGCGACCCCGCCCATCATGAGCATCAGCATGACCAGCATCAGCGCGAATATCACCAGCGCGCCACCCTCGTTGCGGCCAAAGCGTCGCAATATGGCCAGCGCCTTGCCGCTGCGTTGTTGAATCAGGTGGTTGCCAAGCCGGTCGCGCGCCATAACAATTGTCCCTTGCAAAAGGTGCTATCTTCCGGTGCGGGGAAATCACCCACACAGTATTGCAACCGTCATGTAAGGTGACAGCTAGGGCGAAATTATGTCGGCTTTGTGCGCTCAATTGGATTGACTCTGGCTATGCCGTGCAATCGTCGGATGGCTGTTGTTGTGGTGATAAAACGGGCCGCCAGTCGCCAGCGGTCTGGCGGCCCGATCACTCGTTACTGCGTCAACTTCAGCATGGTGATGTTGCTGGCGATGGTTCGGAAAGCGGTCTGAATTTCCAGCCCATCAGCGGCGAAGTACTGCGAGGACGACGAGGCGCAATCAGAGATCGCTTTCTGACCGACGGCGGGCGCTTCGAATGCGATGCCGTAGACAATCACGCCTTGCGCCTTTGCGGCCGCACAGGACTGGTGCAGCGTCCCGTCCATCGTCGGCGCGTCGGCGTAGATCGCTTTCATCGCGCTGATGGTATTGTTGTAGACGGTGGTCTGGTTGGCGGGCGTAGCGCCAAGTGCGCGGGCGTAGAACTGCCATGCCACGTAGGACAGCTTCAGATTGGCCCAGATTTGCTCCCAGTTCTGCTGGGCGGAATTGGTGAGGGTCGCCGTCGGGCTGTAGCAATCGGTGCTGGCTGGTGTCACGCCATTCCACGGGCGCGAGTGCCAAGCTGCAAGGTGGGGCACCCAAAAAGGACGGCTGTCGCAGATCGTCTTAGAACTGGTCGGCACGACCTTACTTGCGTGGAAGATCGAATAGTTGGCATCAGGCGTACTTTTGTAGATCGGCGATGGCCCGGTCTTGTAGGCGTTTACGATGCGGTCGTGGGCGACATGTTCGCCGTCGGTCATCAGCACGACGATCTTCATCGCTTTGGGATCGTCATAGGCGAAGGGGCGTTCCGGCAGCGATGCCGGGATGTCGCCCGATGCGATGAATTCGTCGAACATGGAGCGCATCGTCGGGTCTAGCAGGGTCACGCCCCACTTCATCCCCAGCGTGATCGAGGTGTTACCTTCTGCCTGCAGGGCGTTGATCTCTGCCTTCAGGGTGGCCACGTTGTTGCTGGGCAGGCGGATCACATTGGCCGGATTTGGTTTGCAAAATGCGCCGCTGTAGTCCGGTTTGGCATAGGTCGCATTGGTCGGAGCGACGAACGCGTCGATCCTGTTGGTGGCCTTGGTCAGGTCGGCATAGGCCATCATCGGCATTGGCAAGATCCGCGACAGCGGCAAGCTGGCGTAAACCGGGTCAGGCAGCTCGATGCAATTGTCGTTGGCCACGCCGTTCAGGTTGGTGATGTTGAATTTCGACACCAGCTGCGGCCCGATATTCACCTGCGCGTTGTAAGGCACGATCGAGATGGAAATGCGGTGGTTCGGGTCATTCGTGAACATCGTGTCGACGAATTCGGCAGCGGCCGTCTTGAGGTTGTTGATCTTGTTGTTGCGCGACATCGATCCGGAAATATCCAGCACCAGCACAATCTCGACGTTGGTGATGGCCTGTTGAGCCTCGCTCTGCCCAACCGCGTCCAGCTTGTTGATCCCCAGCATGTGCAGGAAAATCGGATGGGTGTCGGCGATCCCTTCGGTATGGACCGTCCGAGAGTTCAGAACCTGCGTGACGGTAACGCTGGCAAGTTGGTCCCTGAGCCCGGCCTTGAGCATGTAGTCGCGCACCACCGATTCCGGGTCGAGTGTCTGGTTGAGTGCGGCGGCAGCCAGGGTGGAGCGGTCCAGCGTATTCTGCAGGTTGGTGCGGGTATATTCGTAACGCATCAGATCGACGGCAAGGCCGCCCATCATCATCATCAGAATAAACAGCATCAGGCCGAAGATGATCAGCGCACCGTCTTCGGCGCGGCCGAACTGACGTACAAGCAGGGTAAATCGTGGGGCAAAATCTTTGTAAAAATTAATCATGGCAACACTTCCCAATACCGCCGGACTTATAGCCTTCAGCCCGAAATATGTCGCCCCACCGCCACCGAATTGCCCAGAAGATAAGGCAAAAATAAGGCAGACGTGGCGAACCCCCGACATTCCGCGGTCGGGTGGAAACGATGCGTTCCAACGCACAAAACTGTTGAGAAATCAGCGACAGCAAATTAAGGCAATACACGCATTGGTTGTCAAGGTGTTGCCACAATTGAATAAACACCGAATCACTCGACAAAAAACAGCGCCACAAAGCTGGTGGTTTTGCAGGGGCATAAATTAACCAGATATGTATAGTCAGGCCGCAGGCGGCTGAGGGGCTGCCAGCGTTCAAGGGAGGAAGATGGCATGAATGTGGCAGGCGAGCCGAGCTTTCGCGAGTCAGTAGACCTTATGTTCCAGCGCGCGGCGTCGCTGCTGGACCTTAGCCCGGGGTTGCAGGAAAAGATCCGCGTCTGCAATTCGACCTACACCGTCCGCTTCGGCGTGCGGCTGAGGGGAGAGATCAAGACGTTCACCGGCTACCGTTCGGTTCATTCCGAACATATGGAGCCGGTCAAAGGCGGCATGCGTTATGCCCTGTCGGTCAATCAGGACGAAGTGGAGGCTTTGGCAGCATTGATGACCTACAAATGCGCGCTGGTCGAAACGCCGTTCGGGGGTGCCAAGGGCGGGTTGTGCATCGACCCGCGTGCGTGGGACGAACACGAGCTGGAACAGATCACCCGGCGCTTTGCCTACGAGCTGATCAAGCGCGACCTGATCAACCCGGCCCAGAACGTGCCAGCCCCCGACATGGGCACTGGCGAGCGCGAAATGGCCTGGATCGCAGATCAGTACAAACGCATGAACACCACTGACATCAACGGCAATGCCTGCGTCACCGGCAAGCCAATCAACGCGGGCGGCATTCAGGGCCGGACCGAGGCGACAGGTCGCGGCGTGCAGTTCGCGCTGCGCGAGTTTTTCCGCCACCCGGAGGACGCTCAAAGGGCTGGACTGTCCGGCGGTCTGGATGGCAAGCGCGTCGTGGTGCAGGGCCTGGGCACCGTCGGCTATCACGCCGCCAAGTTCCTGTCTGAAGATGACGGTGCCAAAATCATCGCGGTGATCGAACGCGACGGCGCTTTGCATGACGAGGCCGGCCTGGATATCGAGGATATCAAGGCGTGGATGGCCGGAACCAAGGGCTTGCTTGCTGGCTATCCCAAGGGTCAGTTCATTGCAGACGGCGCCTCGGCTCTGGAACTGCCGTGCGACATCCTGATCCCGGCGGCGATGGAAGGCGTGATCCACAAGGGCAATGCCGAACGCATTCAAGCACCCCTGATCATCGAGGCGGCGAATGGCCCGATCACCTTTGGCGGCGATGAAATTCTGCGCCGCAAAGGCGCGATCATCATACCCGACATGTACGCCAATGCCGGCGGTGTGACGGTCAGTTATTTCGAATGGGTCAAGAACCTGTCGCACATCCGCTTTGGCCGAATGCAGCGCCGTCAGGAAGAGGGTCGCCACGAACTGCTGGTGCAGGAACTTGAGCGGCTGTCGAACGACAAACAGCTGGGCTGGACACTGTCGCCGGGGTTCAAAACCAAATATCTGCGCGGGGCAGGCGAGTTGGAGCTGGTGCGCTCTGGTCTGGATGACACGATGCGCGCCGCCTATCAGGCGATGCGCGATGTGTGGCACGGGCGGCAGGACGTTCAGGATTTGCGCGTCGCAGCGTATATAGTGTCAATCAGCCGGATCGCCGCGTCGTATCGGTCGAAGGGCCTGTAACTCCTTCACGCAACTGATAGACTCCGGCAGGTAGCCCACTTGCCGGAGAATCTTATGCTGACGCTGATCCATGCCGCCCATATCTTGCTTGGCACCGTCTGGATGGTCGGCACGCTGGTCCTGGCCTGCGCCGTCTACCCGATCCTGGCCCGCAAGCCCGCGGATCAGGCAAAGCGGACGATTGACAAGGTTGGCATGGTGGCTGCGCCACTGATCGGCGCTTCGGGCGGCTTTACGCTGCTGATCGGCCCGTTGCGTGCCTATCTGGGCGGCGGTATCACCTCTTTCGCGGATTTCGCCCATCCTTACGCGCACCTTGTGATCACAGCCTTCGTGCTTGTGCTGATTGCCACCATCCTGCATGGGCGTTTCCGCAGATCGTTCATTGCACTGACCGCCGATCCGGCAGGTTTTGCGGGGAAAGCCTTTGGTAAGGCGTTGGTCCACGCGGCAATTCAAGTGGTGCTGATGGTCGCCATCCTTGCCATAATGGTCGTGCTGGGCATCGGCCGCTACTGAGACAAGCCAGTCCTCGCCCAATCCGCGACACCTGATGTCGCAGGCAGCACAGTTCTTTGCCGTCACCTGTTGAATATCCGCACGGAACCCGCGACACTTGCCGGGTCAAGATGGGGCGGCACATGCGCTATTCGGGCTTTAACGTCATCACGCAGGGCCTGTTCGGCAACAAAGGCTGGAAACCAGCCTGGCGCACGCCAGAGCCTAAGGCCGAATACGACGCCATCATCATCGGCGGCGGCGGTCACGGGCTGGCCACCGCGTATTATCTGGCGAAAAACCACGGACTGACCAATGTCGCGGTGCTGGAAAGGGGCTATCTCGGGTCAGGCAACATCGGGCGCAACACCACCATCGTGCGCGCCAACTACTTCATGCCCGGCAATTCGGAGTTCTACTCGCATTCGCTGAAACTATGGGAATCGCTGGAATCGGAGCTGAACTACAACGTAATGCACTCGCAGCGTGGGCAGGTCGTGCTGTTCCATTCTGACGGGCAGCGTGACGCGCAGATGCGGCGCGGCAATGCCATCGTTAATCAGGGCGACGATGCAGAGATCATGACGGTTGATCAGCTGCGTGCCGAATTTCCCTATCTGGATTATGAACAAACCCGCTTCCCGATCTACGGCGGGCTGATGCAGCGCCGGGCTGGCACCGCCCGGCATGATGCGGTGGCGTGGGGCTATGCCCGGGGGGCCGATCAGCGCGGTGTCGATCTGATCCAGAACTGCGAAGTCACCGGGATCGACATTCAGAATGGCGTCGTGATGGGCGTGCAAACCACCCGAGGGCCGATCCGTGCCAAAAAGGTCGGGATGCTGGCGGCGGGTCGTTCGGGTCAGGTGGCGGCTTTGGCGGGACTGCGGTTGCCGATTGAAAGCCACGTCCTGCAGGCGTTCGTGACCGAGGGGCTGAAGCCCGTCATCAACAGCGTGATCAGCTTTGGCATGGGCCACTTCTATATCAGCCAGTCCGACAAGGGCGGTCTGGTGTTTGGCGGCGACATCGACATGTATGCTTCGTATGCGGCAAGGGGTAACCTGCCGATGGTCGAGCATGTGATGGAGGCCGGGATGACCCTGATGCCGATGATCGGCCGCGCCAAGGTGCTGCGGTCGTGGGGCGGCATCATGGACATGACGCCGGATGGCTCACCCATCATCGACAAGACGCCGATCGACGGTCTGTTTGTCGATGCTGGTTGGAACTACGGCGGTTTCAAAGCAACGCCCGCTAGCGGATGGTGCATGGCACATCTGATGGCCACCGGGGAAAGTCACGAGGTCGCCCGCCGCTTCCGTCTCGACCGGTTCCGCACCGGGCATGTGATGGACGAAGAAGGCACCGGCTCGCAACACAACTTGCATTAAGAGAACATTATGCGCCTGACATGCCCCCTTTGTGGCCCCCGCGACCGGCGAGAATTCTACTATTCCGGGACGGAGGATTATCTGAACCGCCCCGCCCCGGATGCGGGTGCCGATGCGTGGGATGACATGCTGTATCTGCGGACCAACCCGGCAGGGGTCACAAAAGATCTATGGTATCACGAAACCGGCTGCGGTTCCTGGCTGCTGGTGACGCGCAGCACCACAACGCATGAGATAACCCATGTCGCGCGCATTGCCGACCGAACAGGCGGTGCCAAATGAGACTGCCGGACAAGGGTCTGATCGACCGTTCCAAACCTGTCACGTTCCGCTTTGATGGCCGCAGCTACGGCGGTTTCGCGGGCGACAGCCTTGCCTCTGCGCTGCTGGCCAATGGCGTCAAGCTGATGGCCCGCAGTTTCAAATATCACCGCCCGCGCGGTGTGCTGACGGCTGATTCCGCCGAACCGAACGCGCTTGTCGAAGTCCTTGATGAAGGCCAGCAGACCCCTAACACTCGTGCTACCACGCAGGAAATCCATGACGGGCTGGCCGCGAAAAGCCAGAACCGCTGGCCCTCGCTGCGGTTCGACGCGATGGCGATCAACGACGTCGTCTGGCCGTTTTTGGGTGCCGGTTTTTACTACAAGACCTTCATGTGGCCACGTGCGTTCTGGGAAAAGCTGTACGAACCGATCATCCGCAGGGCCGCAGGTCTGGGCACGCTACTGCCCAAGCATGACGAAGCCGATTACGAAAAAGCCTTTGCGTTCTGTGACTTGCTTGTCATCGGCTCTGGCCCGACCGGCCTGATGGCGGCTTTGACGGCGGCGCGGGCGGGTGCGGATGTCATTCTGGCAGAGGAAGATCACCTGATCGGGGGCAGGTTATTGTGCGACGAAGGTCAGATCAACGGCGCTCCGTCGATGGACTGGGTCAGCGCCACTCTGGCAGAGCTGCAATCCCTGCCCAACGTCCGCGTGATGACCCGCACCACTGTGGTCGGCGCCTATGATCAGGGCACCTACGGCGCGTTGGAGCGCGTGGGCCTGCACGTCGCGCACAAGCCCAATCTGCCACGCGAGTGTTTCTGGCGCATTGCGGCGGGCCAGGCGATTTTGGCGAGCGGCGCGCTGGAACGGCCGATTGCATTCAAGAACAATGACCGTCCCGGAATCATGCTGGCTGGTGCGGCACAAACCTATCTGAACCGCTACGGTGTCGTCCCCGGTGCCCGCGTCACGCTGTTCGCCAACAACGACAACGCCCGGCTTGTCGCCCGGCAGCTGATGGCCGCTGGGATCAAGGTAGCAGCGATTTTGGACTCGCGGCCAGATGCGTCGACTGTCGAGGATTGCCCGGTCTATGTCGGTGCCGCCGTGACCGACACCAAGGGTCGGCTTGGCGTCTCCGGGATTTCCGGCAGCCACGCTGGCGGCGATTTCCAGATTGAGACTGATTGCCTGCTGATGTCTGGCGGCTGGAACCCTTTGCTGCACCTGACCTGCCACCAGAATGGCCGCCCGGTCTGGCGCGAAGATATTGCGGCGTTTGTGCCGAGGCCCGGCATGATCCCCGGTCTGACCGCCGCTGGTGCCGCGATGGGCAATTTCTCGACCGCAGCGTGCCTGAAGGATGGTCGCGACACCGCTTTGGCCGCGTTGGGCAAGACTGTCGACGTTGCCTTGCCGCAGGCGGAGGACAGTCCCTACAAACTGACCGCGCTGTGGAACGTGCCGGGCAAGGGCCGGGCGTGGTTGGATTTTTCAAACGATGTGACGGTCAAGGACGTGCAGTTGTCCGCGCAGGAAGGCTATGCCTCTGTCGAGCATATGAAGCGTTACACGACGCAGGGCATGGCGCCGGATCAAGGCAAGAATTCCAACGTCGGCGCACTTGCGGTTCTGGCTGATGCGACGGGCCGGGGCATTCCTGAAACCGGCACTACGACGTTCCGCCCGCCTTATGTTCCCGTCTCGATCGCCGCTCTGGGGGCTGGTGCGCGTGGCAACGGGTTTGCGCCGCAACGATTCCTGACCTCTGATCAGGCAAGCCGCGACCGGGGCGCGCCAATGATCGAGGCGGGCCTGTGGTATCGCCCCAGCTATTTCCCGAAACCGGGCGAGGCGACGTGGCGCGAGGCTTGCGACCGTGAGGTCAACATGGTGCGGCAAACCGTGGGGGTCGCTGACGTTTCGACCCTAGGCAAGATCGACATTCAGGGCAAAGATGCTGCCAGGT